>JASFLG010000047.1:0-14187 GCA_050118205.1 Pseudomonadales bacterium | reverse complement strand
TCTGCTTCAGGTGGCTCCAGAGGCGGTCTCTGAGCGCCAGGATGCGGTCGTTCTCCCGCTCCCGCTCGCGCAGCATGATGGCCGAGGCCTCACCGAGCCCGACGATCTGATGGGTGGCGAGCGTGCCTGAGCGCATACCGCGCTCGTGACCGCCGCCGTGAATCAGCGGGGTCAGGTGCACGGGCGGCTCGCGCCGGACATACAGGGCGCCGATGCCCTTGGGCCCGTAAATCTTGTGACCCGAGATGGAAATCATGTCGATCTCCATGGCCTTCACATCGAGCGGCAGCTTGCCGAAGCTCTGTGCCGCGTCCGTATGCATGAGCACGCCCGCCTCCCGGCAGACGGCGCCGATGGCGGCGACATCGTTGACCGTGCCGATCTCGTTGTTGGCGTGCATGATGGAAACGATCAGGGTGTCGTCCCGGATCGCGCCCTTCACCTGCTCGGGGGTGACGATGCCATCGCTGCCGGGCGTCAGATAAGTGACGGCAAAACCCTTGCCTTCCAGATAGCCGCAGGTGTCCAGCACCGCCTTGTGCTCGATGGCGGTGGTAATGATGTGTCGCTTCTCGGCACCATCCGCAACGCCTTTAAGCGCCAGATTGTCGGATTCCGTGGCACCGGAGGTGAAGACGATCTCCCGCGGGTCTGCATTGATCACCGCCGCCACCTGGGTTCGCGCGTGCTCTACCGCTTCCTCCGCCTCCCAGCCGAACACGTGCGAACGCGAAGCGGGGTTACCGAAATTGCCCTCCACGAGCAGGCACGCGCTCATCTTCTGGGCGACCCGCGGATCGACCGGCGTGGTGGCCGCGTAGTCCAGATAGACGGCGCGGCGCCGACGGGTGGTAGCGGGCTTCGGCGCGGCACCCTGATCCCGGGGATTGGACTGTGCTTCGGACATGGTTCTCTTGGGATGCCTACAGATGTCGGGCGTGGATGAGGTCCCGGTCCTGCCGGGACGCCACGTGCTGAATTTCCTTGCGGCCCACCAGGTCGGCCAGAGAGATACCGGAGAGGAACGAGTCGATCTCCTCGGACAGATCGGACCACAGCTCGTGGGTGAGGCACATGTTGCCGTCCTGGCAATCGCCGCTGCCGTGACAGCGTGTCGCATCCACCCCGTCGCCCACCGCGGTGATGATGCTCGAAACGCTGATCTCCGCAAGATCGCAGGCCAGCCGGTAGCCACCGCCCGGGCCCCGTACGCTCAGCAGCAGGTCCTGCTTCTTCAACCGGGCGAGGAGCTGCTCCAGGTAGGCGGCGGAAATTCCCTGGCGCTCGGCAATGTCCACCACGCTGATCGGCCCGCGGCTGCGATGCAGCGCGATGTCGAGCATGGCGGTGACGGCATAGCGGCCTTTCGTGGTCAGACGCATCGCCCGAGTATGCTATACCCGACTAATTCGGTCTACTTTTTGCCCGCCGCCGGCTCATTCACCTCGAGCGCTCAACTGTTTGAGAATGCCGCGTAGCATGGCCACCTCCGTCTCGTCCGGTGTGATCCGGGTGAACAGACGTCGCAGGCGCGTCAGCGTCTGACCGGGATTGGCCGGATCCAGAAAGCCGGAGGCCACCAGCACCGCTTCGAAATGGGACATCAGGCCCTCCACCTGCGCGGCCGTCGCCGGTGACCGGTCCCAGTGCCCCGCTTCGAGGGGGCTGTCCTCGAGCTGTCGGTAGATCTCGTAGCACACCACCTGCACGGCCATCGCCAGGTTCAGCGACGAGTACTCGGGGTTGGCCGGGATCACCAGGTGACAGTGACAACGTTGCAGCTCCTCGTTGGCCAGCCCGTTAGTCTCGCGCCCGAAGAGAATGGCGATGCGCTGCTCGGGCAAACGCTCGATGACGCCGGCGGCAACCACTTCCGCCTTCTCCAGCGGCCACGGAATGCGCCGCACCCGCGTGCTCGTCCCGACCACCCACTGCCGATCCGCGATCGCCTCGTCGAGGCTGTCGAAAACCCGCGCGTCGTCGAGGACGTCCTGCGCACCGGCCGCGCGCCACTCTGCCTGGGGATCCGGGTAACGCACCGGATTGACCAGCGCCAGATCACTCAGCCCCATGGTCTTCATCGCCCGGGCCGCGCCGCCGATATTCCCGGGGTGGCTGGGCTCGACCAGCACGACGCGTATTCCGGCCAGTTGTTCCTGTCTGCTCACGGGTTACTCCGGGCCATCAACGGCGCCGCCCTTTCATCGCTGGGAAATTCGTTTAGGATACCGCCGCCGATCACACAGGACACCCGTGTCCCGTGTGGCCGCACCGTTCAAGCATCAGCCGGAGCGCAAATGCAACCGATGGCGAACATTGCTCTGCGTGCCGCACGCCAGGCGAGCACCATCATGCTGCGCGCCCTGGACAATCTGGATGCGCTCCACGTGGAGCACAAGGCGCGCAACGATCTCGTCTCTCAGGTGGACAGGGATACGGAAGCGGTCCTCATCGAGGCGCTGCACCGCGCCTACCCCGATCACGCCATCACCGGGGAGGAGCACGGCAACGCCGTGCCGGCGAGCAACGGCTCGGAGTACACGTGGATCATCGACCCCCTGGACGGTACGACCAACTACCTGCAGGGCATCCCCCACTACGCGATCTCCATCGCGGCAATGCGCGGGCGTCAGATCGAGCACGGCGTCATCGTGGACCCACTGAAGAACGACGAGTTCGTCGCCAGTCGCGGCCACGGCGCCCAGCTGAACGGCAAACGGATCCGGGTCAACGCGATCGCCCACCTGGAGGATGCGCTCCTCGCCACGGGCATACCGCCGGGGGCCATCGACACCGAGCTCGACCGCTACATGGCCCAGCTGAAACAGTTCACGCGGATCTGCCGGGCAGTGCGCCGGCTCGGGTCTGCCGCTCTGGACCTGGCCTACGTCGCCGCCGGCAGATCGGACGGCTTCTGGGAGTTCTCGCTGAAACCGTGGGACATTGCGGCCGGCGTGCTGCTGGTACGGGAAGCGGGCGGGTTCGTCGGCGATCTCGACGGCGGCGACGGTTTCATGGAGAGCGGCAACATCGTGGCTGCCAACCCCAGACTCTTCAAGCTGATGATTCAGCTCATCCGCTCGGTCGACCGGGAGCGCGCCGAGGCCTGACGGTCGTGCTGGGTCAGGCGCCCCGCCCGGCTCACGGGCTGACTAAGGCCGGCCCTCGTCCGCACGCTCCTTCTCCGGCACCAGCAGGTCCTCGCGTTTGATCTTCATCACCAGCAGCACGGCCGCTGCCACGAAGATCGAGGAGTAGGTGCCCACCACGATGCCGATGGTGAGCGCTGCTGCAAACCCGCGGATGCTTTCACCACCGGCCACCAGCAGCGCAACCAGCACGAAAAGGGTGGTCATCGAGGTCACCAGGGTACGGTCCAGGGTCTGGTTCGTGGACAGATTGATGATCTCGGCGGGCTCCCCACGGCGGATGAGCCGGAAGTTCTCCCGTATGCGGTCGCTGACCACGATCGTGTCATTGAGCGAGTAACCGATCACCGCCAGTATCGCGGCCAGCACCGAGAGATCGAACGTCCACTGCATGAGCGAGAAGATACCCAGGGTGATCAACACGTCGTGGACCAGGGCCACCACTGCGCCGACCGCGAACTGCTTGGTGAAGCGGAACATGATGTAGAGCATGATGACCACGAGTGAGGCGAGCAGAGCGAGACCAGCGTCCTCGGTCAGCTCTTCCCCCACCGCCGGGCCAACGAAGTTGGACTGGCGCAGCTCCACCCCGGGATGTGTAGCTTTCAGGGTCGAGAGAATCTGGTCCCCCAGGTTCGCCTGCTCCCGGTTTCCCTGCGGCGGCATGCGGATGAGCAGATCCTGATCCGTGCCGAAGTACTGCACGACGCCGTTCTGGTAACCCTCATTGTCCAGCGCCACGCGCACTGACTGGGGATCCACCGGCTTCGGGAACTCCACTTCCACCAGCGTGCCGCCGGTGAAGTCGAGCCCCCTGTTCAACCCCTGGACGGCGAGCGAGACGACCGCGATCAGCACCAGCGTGATCGAAAACGCGCCGGCGATCTTGCGCTTGCCCATGAAGTCGAAACTCGTCGTCTTCATATCTTCAAGGTCTCCAGCTTGCGACCGCCATACATCAGGTTCACCAGTGTGCGCGTGCCGACAATCGCGGTGAACATCGAGGTGACGATGCCGATGGCGAGCGTGACGGCGAAGCCTTTCACCGGGCCGCTCCCGATGGAGAAGAGAATGATGGCCACGAAGAACGTGGTCAGGTTGGCATCCATAATCGTCAGAAGGGCCCGGTCGAATCCCATCTGGATCGCCGTTTGCGGCGCTCGCTCACGAAGCTCTTCACGGATCCGCGAGAAGATGAGCACGTTGGCATCCACGGCCATGCCGACGGTCAGCACGATGCCGGCAATGCCGGGCAACGTGAGGGTGGCCCCGAGCACCGACATCACCGCCACCAGCAGCACCAGGTTCGCGGTCAGCGCAACGTCAGCGGCGAACCCGAACCAGCGGTAGTAGACCAGCATGAACAGCATCACGATGATGAAGCCGATCATCACCGAGTTCCTGCCGGCCTGAATGTTGTCGTCACCGAGGCTCGCTCCGACCGTTCGTTCCTCGACGATGTACATGGGGGCGGCCAGCGCACCGGCGCGCAGCAGCAGCGCCAGGTCACGCGCTTCCTGCAGGCCGAGACCGGTGATGCGGAAGCGGAAGCCCAGCGCGCTCTGAATGGTCGCGACGTTGATCACCCGCTTGTGCTCGACGGTGTGCGGCACGAGCGTCGTCTTGCCGTCCACCACCTCCTCGCGCATGTCCACCTGGAGCTCTTTGAAGATGATGGCCATGGAATCGCCGACGTGTCCCTTGGTCGCCTCGTTCATGGCTCGGCCGCCATCGTTGTCCAGCCGGATGCTGACCTGGGGCTGGCCGGTCTGCGGGTCGTACTCCTGGATAGCGTTGGTCACCTGGTTGCCGGTGACGATGTTGGCCTTGTCGAGGATGACAGGAGCACCCTCGTAGCGGTAGCGCTCGGTCTGCGACGGCCTCGCATTGGGGCCCGCGACCAGGCGGAACTCCAGATTCGCGAACTTGTTGATGATCTCCTTGGCCCGGGCGCTGTCCTGAATACCCGGCAGGTCCAGAACGATCCGCGATCGACCGAGCCGCTGCACCAGCGGCTCGGAGACGCCGAGCTCGTTCACTCGATTACGCAGACTCTGCAGGTTCTGCTGGATGGCCAGGTCCTCGAGCTGCCGGATCTTCTCCTCGGTTACCGTGAGCAGCAGACCGGGACGCCCATCGATGACCTGGTCGACGATGTCGAAGTCATCGAACTGATCGCCAATCAGGCCCCGGGCCTCGTCGCGGGCCTGCTCGCTCTGGAACGGAATACGCAGCGTGCTGCCGTCCACCCAGTCACTGGATGCATAGCGCACCCGGGAATCGACCAGAAGATCGCGGATCGCTTCCTGATTGGACAGCATGCGGTCGCCGAGGAACTTGTCCATGTCCACCTGGAGCAGGAAGTGAACGCCGCCGGACAGATCCAGCCCCAGCGACATGGGCTTGGCGCCCAGATCCTCCAGCCATCTGGGCGTGGTGGACGCCCGGGTGAGCGCGATCACGTAGCGCGCCTCCCCGACGCTGTTCAGCGCCTCCAGAAGGACCGCCTGCCCTTCGAGCTGCGCGTCGTCGCTGTCGACGCGGATGAGCGCGGTATCCCCCGTGAGCTCGGAACCCTTGACCGTGATGCCCTTGGCGCGCAGCAGGGAGACCGCCTGATCCACCAGCGCCTGGCTCAGACCGCCTGCCGATGCGTTGTCTCCGCCGATGCTGGTCACCAGCTTGATCTGCAGCGCGCTGTCAGGCTGAAAGAGATTCGGCGCCGCATAAATCGCCCCGATCAGCAGGATCGCGCCGACGGACAGGTAGCGCCAGATAGAGGAGGTGTTCGGCGGTCTGTTTGCTGCCCTGGGCAGACCGAGGAGCCCCGGGTGGGTCGGCGTTCCCCTTTGTGTAGCCATCCGTACTTCCCGATGCGACGCCGATCAGGCGTCGTCGAGAGATTTGAGCGTCCCCTTCGGCAAGGTGGCGCCGATGGCGCTCTTCTGCACGCGCAGTTCGATGTTGGGCGCAACCTGGAGCTTCACGAAGTCGTCTTCGACCTTGTTGACCAGACCGACGACGCCCCCTGCAGTGACCACTTCGTCACCCTTGGCGAGGCCTGACATCAGGGCCTGATGCTCCTTGCGTCGCTTGCTCTGTGGACGCCAGAGCAGGAAGTAGAAGATCAGGACGAAACCACCCAGAAACAGCAGATTGATGAGTCCGGCATCGGCGGGAGGCGCTCCGGCCTCTGCTGCGTAAGCTGCGGTTTCGAAAAGGTTCATCTCGGGGGGTTCCAATCGTGCCTGAGGGTCTCGATGAGGGAGCGAAATGTACCGTTTTCGATAGAACCGCGCAAACGTGCCATGAGCCCGTGGTAGTAGTGCAGGTTGTGCTCGGTCATGAGCATCGCACCGAGCATCTCGCCACAGCGTTCGAGATGGTGGAGGTAAGCGCGGCTGAAGTTCGTGCACGTGTAACAGGTGCATGCAGCATCGAGTGGAGCGGGATCGTCGCGGTGCACGGCATTCCGGATTCGCACCACGCCCGTGGACGTGAACGCGTGACCATTGCGGGCGTTGCGCGTGGGCAGCACGCAATCGAACATGTCCACGCCGAGCTCCACGCCGCGCAGCAGGTCCTCGGGCGTGCCAACCCCCATCAGGTAGCGGGGGCGCTCCCGCTGCATCTCCGGCAGCAGCGAGACGAGCACGGCATCCATCTCCGCCTTCGGCTCGCCGACGGACAACCCGCCGATGGCGTAGCCATCGAAACCGATCCGACGCAGGCCGTCCAGGCTCGCCCGGCGCAGGCCTTCGTACATCCCCCCCTGGACGATCCCGAAGAGGAGCGTCCGCGGATCTTCACTGCCCTCATCGAAGGCCGCCCGCGAGCGCGCCGCCCAGCGCAGCGACAGCTCCATGGACGCGCGCGCGTCCGCCTCCGTGGCAGGATACGGCGTGCACTCATCGAAGATCATCACCACGTCGGAGCCCAGGTTCAGCTGAACCCGCATGGAGGTCTCCGGCGTCAACTGGACCCGATCGCCGTTGATCGGAGAGCGAAAGACAACGCCCTCCTCGCTGATCCTGCGCAACTCGCCGAGGCTGAACACCTGAAACCCGCCGCTGTCCGTGAGAATGGGGCCGGGCCAGTTCATGAACCTGTGCAGACCGCCCAGATCACGCACCGCCACGTCCCCCGGACGAAGCATCAGGTGGAACGTGTTGCCGAGCAGCATCCGGGTGCCCACCTTCTCGAGACCTTCAGGCGTCATGGCCTTGACCGTGCCGTAGGTGCCGCAGGGCATGAACACGGGGGTCTCGACGGCGCCGTGCGCTGTGTGGAGACGCCCGCGCCGCGCCGCGCCGTCCGTGGCCAGCAGCTCGAAGCTCACCGTCCGGCACCTCGCGCGCCGGGCGGATCCCGCTGCAGAAACATGGCGTCGCCATAGCTGAAGAACCGGTACCCGTTCGCCACGGCCTCCCCATAAGCGGCCATCACCCGCTCGTAGCCGCCGAAAGCCGTCACCAGCATCAGCAGGGTGGATTCGGGCAGGTGAAAATTGGTGACAAGCGCATCGACCACCTGAAACCGGTAGCCCGGCGTGATGAACAGACGCGTTTCTCCCGGACCCTGGGCAACCCGGTGTGCGCCGATCGCCGCCGATTCCAGGGCGCGCACCACGGTCGTGCCGACGGCGACGACGCGCCTCCCGGCGGCCGCGGTCTCCTCGATGGCCCGCGCCACTCCGGCGTCGATGCTGTATCGCTCGGCGTGCATGCGGTGCGCGGCGAGATCCTGCACTCGGACGGGTTGAAACGTCCCGGCGCCGACATGCAGCGTAATCGCCGCCCGACGCACCCCACGTGCCGTCAGGTTCTCGAGCAGCTCCTCGGTGAAGTGCAGACCGGCGGGGGGCGCCGCCCCGGCGCCCGGGACTCGGCTCCAGACGGTCTGATAACGCGCTTCGTCCGAATCGGCCGCAGGCCGTTCGATGTAAGGCGGCAGCGGCACGCTGCCATGGGTCTCGAGAAAGGCGAGCACCGGCTCGGGAAACCGCAGGCGGTAGAACTCCCCTTCCCGAGCGCGCACGTCAATCTCGCCGCCCGCCGTACGCAACCGACGCCCCGGCTTCAGCGGCTTGCTGACGCGCACCTGGCAGAGCGCTTCGTCCTCCGACTCGATCCGCTCGAGCAGCACCTCCGCCCTGCCCCCGGAGTCTTTCTCCGCCAGGAGCCGCGCCTTGATGACGCGCGTGTCGTTCACCACCAGCAGGTCGCCGGGAGCGAGCTCGTCGACCAGATCCGTGAAGCGACGATGCGACACGTCGACGGCATTCGCGGGCGGGTTCAGGACGAGCAGCCGGCTTGCATCCCGATCGACACTCGGTTGCTGCGCGATCAGCCGCTCCGGCAGCTCGTAGCGGAAATCCTCGCGGGTATACGACAGGGCGCCCGAAGGCGTCGGTGAGATCGGCGGCATGGCTTGACCGGCCAGCTGAGAGGGCGCGCATTGTAGATCAGCGTCACGGTGCCGGGAACCGCTCCCGCGACACGCCACTGCCAATCTGGCCAGCACGCGGGAGGATGTGATACAACCCGGCTCCCTGGCCGAACCGGCCCGGCTGGCTGGGTGGCGAAACTGGTAGACGCGCTGGACTCAAAATCCAGTTTGGGCAACCAAGTGCGGGTTCGACTCCCGCCCCAGCTACCAATCGCACGCACGCCAAGCAAGGGCGTCGGACCGGCTCGATGGGCAGGCCGGCGAGGGCGTCACCCGGCATGGTCTCCCCCGCCCTGAGAGCTTGTATAAATAGACAGTCTCCCGGCTCGCTGAGAACAGAAAAAATCAGCAAAATCAGAAAGTAACGTAGGAAATTTCCAATTCCCGTCGCGTTCCGGAGCCACCTCCGCAGCGCCAGCCATCCCCTCCCCGCGCCGGTCGCCCGCCCCACACCCACCCCACCGTTTCGTGCTATGGTTTCGCGCCGCGCCCGGCGCCCGGCTCGCACCGCAGACCGGGCAGACGCGCGACAAACCACACCGACCGACGAAGACCGACCACCATGAGCGAAACACCCGTACTCGTAGGCATTGCCCAGAACGAGCAGCGCATCGACGATCCCCTCAACTCCAAAGAACCCCTGACCCTCATGATCGAAGCGGTACGCGCCGCGGCCGAGGATGCTGGCGCGCCAGAGCTGCTGACGCGGGCAGGCAGCGTCCGTGTGGTGCGCGGCATGTGGCCCTACAAGAATCCGGCGAAGGTGGTGGCCGACGCGGTCGGCGCGCCGGGCGCGGAAACGCGGATGACCCAGTTCGGCGGCAACTTCGTGCAGACCACGGTCAACCAGGCGGCCCTCGACATTCAGGCCGGGCACCAGGACATCATCCTGATCACCGGCGCCGAGTGCGGTAGCACGCAGGCGAAGGCACGGCGCGCCGGCCTGGACCTCCGTTCCGAGCTGGCCTGGCAGGAGGCCCCGGGTAAGCCGGACGCGATGATCGGCGAGGACGTGCGCATGGTCAGCGACATCGAGATGGCGCTCGGCCTCGTGCAGCCGATCCAGATCTATCCCATGTTCGAGAACGCGCTGCGCTATCACCTCGGCGAATCCATCGACGAGCATCAGCGCAAGATCTCCGAGCTGTGGGCCTCCTTCTCCGCGGTCGCTGCCGGCAATCCCCACGCCTGGATCCGCGAGCCGAAGACGGCGGAAGAGATCCGCACATTGAGCGCATTCAACCGGCCCGTGTCGTTCCCGTACCCGAAGCTGATGAACTCCAACAATAACGTGGACCAGGGCGCCGCCCTGATTCTCTGCTCCGAGACGCGCGCCCGAGCGCTCGGCATTCCAGAGGAGAAATGGGTCTATCCGTGGGCAGGCACCGATGCACACGATGCGTACGCTGTGTCCAACCGGGATACGTTCTACGAGTCGCCCGCGATCCGGGTGGCCGGACGGCGCGCCCTCGAGCTCTGCGACCTGAGCCCGGGGGACGTCGACCACGTGGACGTCTACAGCTGCTTCCCGGTAGCGGTGCAGGTGGGTGCCGGGGAAATCGGTCTCGATACCGGCCGGCCGCTGACCGTCACCGGCGGGCTGACCTTTGCCGGCGGGCCACTGAACAACTACGTCATGCACTCGATCGCGCGGATGGCCGAGCTGCTGAGAGAGAACCGGGACGCCCGCGGCCTGATCACCGCCAATGGCGGCTATCTCACCAAGCACGCCTTCGGCGTCTACTCCGCGACGCCGCCGTCCAGACCGTTCCGGCACCAGGACGTGCAGAAGGAGGTGGACAGGGTGCCGCTGCGCGACGCGGTGGAGACACACAACGGGTCTGCCACCGTGGAAGGCTACACGGTCATGTATGCCGGCGAGTCCCCAAGCAAAGGCTACTTAGCGGCGCTGCTCGACGACGGGCGACGCACCTGGGCAACGCTGGAGGACCCGGACGTGCTCGCCGCCATGGTCACCGAGGAGTTCTGCGGGCGCCCGGTAACGCTGGCCGACAAGCAGGCGAGGTTCTGACCACCACCGGGCGCGCAGCGGACCCCTCCGCGGTGGGGCCCGTGCCTGCCGGGCTCTTCCGCCGGCTGGCGGCCATGATCTACGACGGGCTGCTGATTCTCGCGCTGCTCATCAGCACCCTCACGCTCATGGTCGTGCTGACCAATGCGCCGGTGGCCGGACACAACGTGCTCGCCCTGCTCTTCATCGAGTCGTTCGCGTTCCTCGCCTACTTCTGGATATTCCGCGGCCAGACGCTGGGCATGCTCGCCTGGGGGCTGTACATCGTCTCGCTGGACGGTTACCGCATCACCTTCACCCAGGCGATGCTTCGCTACTTCGTCGGTGTCGCCTCGCTCCTGCCCCTCGGTCTCGGGTATCTGTGGCTGTACGTGGATCCTGACCGGCGTACCTGGCCGGACATGGCGTCCGGCAGCAGCATTCTCTACCGGCCCCGGCCGCGCAGACGGTGACGCTAGGAAGCGTCCGCGGGCTTGCCGCGTCTACCGCACCCGGGCCAACCCCCAGACACCGAGCCCCCAGCAGACGAGGATGGGCAGCAGCACGGCCACGGCCGCCGGCAGGTCGTAGACCATGCTCATGGGTGCGAACAGGTCCTGGAGATACTTGAAACCGAGCCCGGCGAACACGCCCACGGACAGGCGCACGCCCATCCCCACCTCACGCAGCGGCCCGAGAATGAAGCCGAGGGCAAGGAGCGTCAGACCCAGCACCGACAGCGGCTGCAGGATCTTGCTCCAGAAGGCGAGCTCGTAGATGTCGGCGCTCAGCCTTTCCCGGTTCATGTAATGGATCTGCCGGTACAGATCCGCCAGCGAGAGCCGGCGCGGCTCGACGAGCACGCGCAGGGTGAGCAGCCGCGGATCCACCTTGCCGTTCCAGCGCATCGTATCCAGGGTCCGCGTCCGGTTCCCCGCTT
Source organism: Pseudomonadales bacterium (assembly GCA_050118205.1). Lineage (GTDB taxonomy): Bacteria > Pseudomonadota > Gammaproteobacteria > Pseudomonadales > Azotimanducaceae > SZUA-309. Next base: position 2,639 of record JASFLG010000047.1, on the reverse strand, counting down.
CACCGAACAGGGTCTCGCGCACCCCGTGCAGTATCCAGTGAGCGTCGCCGCCCGGCACATACTCGGCCCAGGAGGCCGCCACGGTTCGGGTGAGCCGACGGTCCGGCCCGTACCAGAACTGCAGGATGTCGCGCAGCTCCCCGCGATCCCCGAGGCTCGCGACCCGCATGTTCATCCGGCCCTCGCGGTACCAGTAGCCCTTCGATGCCAGGGCCGCCGCCTTGTCTCCCATCGCACTGTTCTTGTAGGTCTCCGCGAGCTCCTCCCCGGCGGGCGCGACCCACTCGCCGACCATGAGACCGAGGACGAACACCAGCACGGCCGGCCAGGCAACGCTCGCGTAGATGCGCCCCGGCGAAACGCCCGCGCCGCGGAAAATGACGATCTCGGAGCGTGAGGCGAGGCTGCCGAGGCCGATCAGCACGCCGAGAAACACGACATACGGCAGCACCTCGTACAGGCGTCGCGGCGTGGTCAACGCCACGTAGACGAGCATCTCGGTGAGCACGTAGCTCGGATCGTCCTCGCGCAGCTCCTCGAGCACCGCAAACAGCGTCATCAGGCCGAAGAAGGCGAGCAGCACCACGGCAATCGCCAGCAGCACCGACGTGCCGATGTAGGTATCCATGCGGGCGACACGCATCAGATCTTGGCCGGAAGTGCCGACTGGCGCAGCAGCAGCAGGCCGGCGGCCAGAAAGAGCCCGTGCACCGGCCAGAGCCCCACCATGGCCGGCAGACGTCCGTCGGTCACCATATCCCGGCTGAACACCAGCGCCGCGTAATAGAGGACGAAGACGCCCAGCCCCGGCAGCACCCGCGCGAACCGCCCCTGACGGGGTTTGGTCCGACCGATTCCGATGGCAATGAGGCCGGCAATCGGCACGACCAGAGGCAGAGCGACCCTGAACTGCAGCTCCGCCCGGGCTTCCGGATCGGTGCGGGAAGCGAGCTCCCGCGTCGGTCGCGCCTCGATGGCGAGCCCCCTGCTCGACGGGCCTTCTTCCAGTCGCTGCCTGAGGCGCCCGAATGACACCACGTGATAGTCCGACTTGCCCGGCTCGCCGACGTAGCGGTGACCGTTGATCAGCACCAGGTAACGGCCGCCGGTTGCCGGGTCGATCTGCTGGCCACCCTGCTCTGCCCGGATCGTCACCGGATCCCGGCTTTTCGACAGCTCCGCCATGAAGACGTCGACCAGCGCGTCGTTGTCCTTGCTCACCGAGTCCGCATACGTCACACGCTGCCCCCGGTAGAAGGTATGGAACACCCCCGGGGTCATGACCTTGAATTCCGCGTTCGACTGCTGCTCGCGAAAGAACTCGGTGAGCCGGCGATCGTTATCCGGCGCCAGAATGAGGCTGAGATAGCCGACCAGCGCGGTCAGCAGCAGGGCGACGGGTGTGAGCCAGCGCACCACCCGCCCGGGTCCGACGCCGCCGCTCTTCAGTACCTCGAGCTCCTGCTCCGCATGCAGGCGACCCAGCGTGAGCAGCACGGCCAGGAACCAGGCGAACGGGAGCAGCAGCTGCAGAAATCCAGGCAGACGGAAGAGCAGAATGTAGACGATGCTGTCCGCCTCGTATTTGCCGAGCGCGGCTTCCTGGAGATAGCTTACGAAGCGACCGCCGACGGTGACCGCGAGCAGCACCGCCGTCAGCGCAATCAGCATCAGCACGAGCTCGCGATTGACGTAACGGGCGGCTACCGCCACGGCCCGCCCGCCGATACCTGCGCGGCGCTCTTCCACGGCATCCGGAGGCGCTCGGCCTGACGGAGCACTGCTTTTGCCCTAGAATTGCGCGCCAACCTGATACGCTCGAGGCTCACCAGAAACGATTATGAAGTATTCGACCACGACCAGCACCCTGACGGACATCAGAACGGACTGTCTCGTCGGAACACTGGGCCAGTGTGATCGCGTCGCCGGCGAGCAGGGCGCGGCGGATCTGTTCCGGGCGGCCACCGGTGACTTCGACGACAAGGTCGGATCGACCCTCATGGTCAACCTGCCGTCGAAGACCGCGGTGCGCAGACTGCTGATCGTGGGCGGACTCAAGGGCAGCGTCGAGCCCGGCGATTTCGACAAAGCGGCCCGCGCCGCGGCCAGCGCGCTGAAGAGCGGAAAGGTCAAGAAGGCGGTCTGGGCGCTCTCCGCGGTGTCGGTGAAGGATCGCGATACGTACTGGAAGGCCAGTCGGGGACTCGCATCGGTCAACGACGTGCTCTACGCCTTCGACACGTACAAGAGCTCGGACACCACCCCCATCACCTGCGACAGCATCGCCGTTCACGCGGATGCGCGCACGCGACGCACCGTAGCGCGAGCGGTACGACATGCTCAGGCGGCCCGCGTCGGTCTCGACTGGACGCGCGATCTCGCGAACCAGCCTCCCAACATCTGCAATCCGTCCTATCTGCTCAAGGAGGCGCGCAAGCTCGGCCGCCATCCCAAGGTGACGGTCAGCGCGCTGGACGAGAAGAAGATGACCGAGCTCGGCATGGGCGCGTTCATGGCGGTGAGCCGTGGCAGCGACACGCCGGGCAAGATGATCATCATCCGTTATCGGGGCGCCCGCCGCGCAAGCGATGCTCCGGTCGTGCTGGTCGGCAAAGGGATCACCTTCGATACCGGCGGCA
>JASFLG010000046.1:0-14243 GCA_050118205.1 Pseudomonadales bacterium | reverse complement strand
GGGCCGGTGGCTTCGGCAACCACGAACCCCCTCGATCAAACGTTCGGCAGGATCTCGCGTCCGACACGCTCGATCACGTCGTAGCGGGTGTCGAAGTTCGGCAGGATCATCACCTGATTGAGCCCCGCATCGGCGAGCTCCGTGAGGCGATCGATGAGCTCTTCGCGGGTGCCGATCATGCTCGCCGCGGTGAGCACCTCCGGGGTGAGGAATCGCTCTTCCTCCGGCAGCACCCAGCAGTTGTGGCCGGCGTGGACCCGCTGGTGGCGCCGCTCTTCCGGGACGGCAGCCAGGAGCGCGGTGTAGTCGTCCCAGATGCCGGCCAGGTGATTGGGCGGCTGGTGGCCGAAATTGCGGTACTGGTCGTAGGCGTAGTGCACGGCGGCCATGGCCATGGCGCCGCACTCTGCCTTGACCCGATCGGAGTCCACCGCCTCGCCATCGTCGAGCACCACCATGGTGCTGAGTGCCGTCGTGTAGTAGTTGTCGCCGGGAACCAGGGCGCGCCCCGCGTCCCGCGCGCCGGCCTCGACCATGTGCCACATGCTGGCCACGGCGGACGCCCGCGTGGCGCCGATTACCGCGCCGTCGCCGTAGCGGCCGGCCAGCGCCAGGCTCTTCGGGCCGAAGCCGGAGACATACAGCGGGATGGGGTCGTCGAAGTTGACGAACCCGGCGTCCGGCATGATGTGACGGATGGGTCGGGACACGCCGTCGTGCTCGAACTGCGCTTCCTCGCCCTTGAGCAGGGGAATCAGCGTATCGAGGTAACGTTCGAACTCCCGAATTCGCTGAGGTGGCAGCCCCATGACCCGCCGCGCGGTGTTGCCCGCGCCGACCCCGAAGAACGTACGCCCCGGTGCCAGGACGTTGATGGTGGCGATCGCCGCGGCGTTCACCGGCGCGGGTCGGGTGCCGCTGACGGCGACCCCGGTGCCCAGGCGGATACGGCTGGTGCGCGCCGCGGCCAGCGCGAGCGTGGCATAGCAGTCCGACCACAGCATCTGCGAATCCGCGAGCCAGGCATGGCTGAAGCCGAGCGACTCCGCACGCACGATGTAGTCGATGTCGCCGATGTGCGAAGCGACGCAGATCCCCAGGTCCATGTTCCCTCCCGTTCGATTGCCGTGTGTCCGATTGAGCCGCAATCGGGCGGCGGATGCCAGCCGTCCATGGGGACGGCGTGGTTACGGGGCCGACGGCACCGATGATGACAGCCGGTAGATCCTGCCGGTTGCGGTGCTGAGCACGTAGAGCTCGCCGGCATCGTCGCGTCCGAGCTGCAGGCCCGCGGATTCGATGGGGGAGGCTTCGTCGCCCGCGGCGGACAGGATGCGTACCGTGGCCGGTCGAGGGGCCGGGTCGTCCGGCTCGAGGCAGAGAAGCCGGCCGCGGTCGGGGTCCGTGAACAGGTAGCGCGCTTGCATGGCGGGCAGGTCGGTGCCCCGATAGACGAAACCACCGCCGACGGTACCGTCCTCCAGAAGGGCGAAGAGATGCGTGTCCCGTTCACCGGCCCGGACCTCGTCGATCCGGTTCCGGGCCGCATCGGCTATGAGCATCCGCCTCGTGCGCGGGTCCCAGGAGAACTGCAGCGGATCGCCCAGACCGGACACCCAGATCTCCTCGGCCGCGCCGGGCTGGCCGGCGTGCGGGTTACCGGCGGGGATGGCGTACGGTTGCCGGCGGCCGCCGCCGAGGGGGTCGATACGCAGGATCGCGCCGACGGGCACCGCGAAGGAGTCGTCAGGGGCGCCGGTAGCGGCCGTCGTGTCGCCCCCACCGACGCCCGCGTAGAGCAACCCGTAGTTCTCGTCACCCGGCCGCGCGTCCGGATCGAAGGCGATGGCGCCAAGGACGTGGTCGGCACCCAGGCGGCCCATCCGGAACAGCTCCCGGGATGAGCCGCTGAACCGGTTGGCTTCCGGATCCTGCATGGTCCACTCGCGAATCACGCTCTCTACCCCGTCGCCCGCATCGTCGAGGTAGTTGGCCCGGCCGGTATCGGCTCGGGCCGTGTATGCCGTGTAGAAGCGGCCGTGACCGGCCCGGCTCGGATTGCCGAAGTCGGGGTGAAAAGCGACTCCGGTCAGGCCGGGTGAATCGGGCAGAAATCCGAAGCCGCCGTACTTTGCGAGATCGAGGAAGAGGACGGGCGTCCGACCCGTTGTGTCCGTGAGCAGCAGTCGGCCGTGGCCATCGCTCACCACGAGTCGTCCCGAGCCGTCGGGTATGGGCTGCAGGGAGATGAGCCCAGGGGGCGCCTGGGGCGGCTCCGGCAGGGTGAGAAACGGGATGGCACGAACCGAAGTCCCACCAGGGTGCCCTTCCGGAGCGGCCGCCTGGGCGATCGCCGCGAGACAGATCAGCGGGATGATCCAGATGGGCACGCGAGCGGGTCGCGCGGAATGATCAGCATGCAAGGGAACGGCACCGTATCCGGAGTCGGTGGCCGATGAGACCGCAGCACTGCGCCCATGGCAAGGTCTGCCCGCGTCGACGGAAGTTGCCGGCGCGGATCACGCGGCTACGGCGTGCTTTTCAGCACCTCGTTCGAGTACGCACTCTCGTTGCCCTCGGCATCCATCGCGGTCATGGCCACATGATAGTCGCCGGATGGCAGGTTCAGCGTGTGGCTGGTGGCGGAGGGCGAGGTGACCTCCACCATGTCGGTGTAGGCTCGACTCGCCGTGCCGTAGTAGATCCGGAAGCCGGCGAGGTCCGTCAGCGTGGTGCCGTCCACGTTTTCGGTGGGGGCGACCCAGCCCAGCGTGACCGGCGAGATCGCACTCACCGTCAGCATCTCGACCACGTTGCCGCCGGGGCCCGTGCAGGTGAGTGAGAAGGTACTCTCCGCATTGATCGGTCCGACCAGCTCGGACCCGTTGATCGGCTTGTTTCCCGACCAGCTGCCCCCGGCGGTGCAGCTGCTCGTATCCGTGGAGGACCACGTGAGGGTGACAGTCCCGGCTTGAGAGACGACGTCCTCGGAGGCGTCGAAGGTGAGGGTGGGCGCCTGGGCGTTCACCGTAAGGGTCGCGGAAGCCGTGTCGGTACCGCCGTCGCCCGTGCAGGAGAGGGTGTAGGTGGTGGTTTGTGTCGGCGCCACGGACTGGTTGCCGGAGAGCGCGCGGCTGCCGCTCCAGCCGCCGCTGGCGGTACAGGCCGTCGCGTCGCTGGCCGACCACGACAGGCTCGTCGTCTGGCCGGCTTCGATCGTTCCATCTGCCAGGCTCAGGCTGACCACGGGTGCTGTGCTCGATGCGGGCTCGACGGTGATCGCGACGGAATCGCTGACGCTGCCGCCGTCGCCGCTGCAGGTCAGGCCATAGGTTGTGGTGGCCTGTGGTGAAACGGAAGCGGATCCGTTCGGACCACGATTCCCGGACCAGCCACCGGAAGCCGTGCAGTCCGAGGCGTTCTCACTGGTCCAGGACAACGTCGCGCTGCCTCCCTCCTGGATCGTGCTGCTCGACGCGTTGAGCGTCAGGGTGGGGGAGGCAGGCTGGCCGACCTGGATGGTCACACTGTCGCTACGGGTGCCGCCCGGACCGGTGCAGCTCAACGTGAAGGTGCTCGTGGTAGTGAGGCCCCCAGTGCTGCCGGAACCGCTGGTGCCTCGACCGCCGGACCATGCCCCTTCTGCCGTGCAGGCGGTCGCGTTGCTGCTCGTCCAGCTCAGCAGGGTGGCGAGGCCATAGTCGATGCTGTAGGCCGCTGAGGTGAGATTTACCGTAGGAGCCGGCATTGGCTGGATCACAGTGATGTCCAGGCTTGCGCTGTCGGAGCCGCCGGCGCCGGTACAGGTCAGCCCGAACGTGACGTTGCTGGCCAGCGGGCCGACGGTCAGCGACCCGGAAACCGTACGGGAGCCGGACCAGCCGCCGCTCGCCGAACAGCTGCTGGCATGGTCGGCGCTCCAGGACAGCGTGACGCTGTCCCCGGCGTCCACGGTCGTCCGGGTCGCGGTCAGGGTAACGACCGGTGACGGATCGGGCGCTGGAGCCGGTTCTGGCGTCGGCTCAGGTGTCGGAGAGGGCTCGGGCGTCGGTTCGGGTTGCGGCGCCGCGCTGGTGACACTTACGAGCACCCGTTCCGTGGCCACGCCACCGAGTCCCGCACAGCTCAACGTGAACTCGGTGTCCGCATCGAGCGGACCCGTACCCGTGGACCCGGAGAGTGCCACCTCACCGCTCCAGCCGCCGCTGGCGGTGCAGACTTCCGCACCGGTGGTGGCCCAGCTCAGACGTGTGCCGCCGCCTTGGGCGATGGCCGTTGGTTCCGCCGCGAACGAGATCATCGGTGGCGCTGCGGGCGTTGCCTGGCGCAGGATCAGATCAGCGACCAGCGTGTCGTCGGCCAGCGTTACGATCTCCGGCAGGGCGAGCAGGGTGTTCTGGCTGTCGGCCGTGAGCGCGGGCAGGACCTGCCCCCGTGCGGTGGCGGGACTCGCATCCTCGAGCGCCGCGGCCAGGGTCATCAGCTCAGGATCCTCGAGGATCCGCAGCACGCCGAGCCCATCCTGCGTCTGAGCGATGAGCGTCTCGTTGGGGACCACGTTGGCCACGCTCTGGTTCACCTCGGGCATGATGGTCGCGAGCGCCGAGTCGAGCAGCGGCATTGCCGTCTGACCGTCGACCTGGAGCGCGCCGGCAATGACCTCCAGACGCACCCCCGTTGCGGCCGCGAACGCGGCCATCGTAACCCTTGCATCGACGCCGTCTCCGTCCCCGTCGAGCGTCCCGTCCGCCAGGTCACAGGCGAGCTGGCCCATGACCTGATCGTTGTCGAGGGGGGTTGCGGTAGCGGCGAACGCCGCGGAGGTGCGGCGAATGACCTCGCCGAGCGCCTCATTGCTGAGCAGGAGGGTGCCGACGTTCTGCTCACCGACAGGCTCCGCCATGGGGTCGCTGATCTGTGACGCATCCCAGCCGAGATTGAGCGTGTCATGAATTCGCTGCCAGGCCCACGTCAGATTCTCGGGTGTCAGCTCGCCGACGCAGCGGGCGGTCTTGACCGCCAGGGTCGTGTATGGCGAAGCATTCAGCGTCACGGGGCCGGATTCGAAAGCGGCGCCGATGAGCTCGAAGTCCGCTGGTCTTCCGGTGACGAGGTCAGTGCCGCCGCTCACCCGGACCGTTACCGGCAGGTAGGTGCCGTCCGGTATCTCGACCTGATAGCTCGCGCTCGAGTCACTCGTCCCCTCCCAGACAGGCTCACCTTTGGCGTCCTCGACGAGGAGATCGGCACCCACGATGGGTCCGTCGCCGACACTGCCGGAGAGCACCAGGCCTTCGCTTTCCGTGTAGTTCCTGCTGCTGCTGCCGCTGCACGCGGCGAGCAGGGCCAGTGCCGCGCACAGGCACACACTCCGGCCACCCCACGTCCCTTTGGGGAGCCTTCCCTCTCTCGGTCGTCCCACGTCGTCTCTCCGCTCTCAAAAGCCAACTTCTGCGGTACGGCTGGGGGTGGGTGCCCGGCTCGCCGCATAGCGTTTGAATGGCTTCGAGTATCTGGGATGCGCCCGGGCATTCCCGTGAGCGAATCGACAAATCGGGTCGGAATGTAAGCGGTTTCCGGAAGTGTGACGGAAGACACCGTCACCGGCCTTGCCCATGCTCCGGCGATGGGTCCTTCCGGCTGGCTATCGGGGAGCGGTCCCCCGCATCATCAGCCGTCGGCGTGCCGTGCGAGATGTGCGAGCAGCAGCTCCGTCACCTTCTCGCCCACCTGGTCAGTGATGAAGTGGCCGATCCCCGGCAGAGCCTCGAAACGGTAGTCGCCCGTTACCCAGCGAGCGGTGCCTTCCGCGGCGGCTCTGCCGACGGTAGCGTCGGCATCGCCCCAGACATACAGGGTCGGCACCGTGACTGTGGGGGTGTTCGCCGCGGCCAGGGGACTGTGTGCACCGGCCGTGGGCGCGGCCCGGTACCAGTTGATGGCGGCATCGAGGGCGGCCGGTTCGCCGAGCACCCGGAGATAGGCTTCCTGGTCGGCGGCTGGCACCTGCTCGCCGCCGAACAACGCACGCAGCCGTCTGGCGCCGTCGGCAAGGAGCCGCGCGGCGGTGGCGGGATCCTGAAACGCCCTGTGGTGCTTCGAGCGCTCCGCCTGCGCGGCGTCCGTTCGAATGGCTTCGAGAAACGCCCGGGGATGTGGGCGGGAGAGCACGGTCAGGGTCAGTACCCGTTCGGGATGATGCGCGGAGAGCAGCCAGGCGAGCTGCCCACCCCAGTCGTGACCAACCACGTGGGCCCGGTGGTGGCCGAGCACATCCATCATTGCCAGCGCATCACCGACCAGCGCGTCGGTGGCGTAAGCATCTACCGTCTGAGGTCGCGCGCCGGCAGAGTAGCCGCGCTGGTCCGGCGCCACCGCGAAGTATCCGGCGTCGGCCAGCGGCTCGAGCTGGTGGCGCCAGCTGTAGCTCGTCTGCGGGAAGCCGTGCAGCAGCAGCACCAGCGGGTGGCGGGGATTGCCGGCGCGCTTCACCTCGAACGTCATTCCGCCGCTTCTCAGCTTCATCGCCTCTTCACTCACGTCGGAGGCCCCAGCCGACAGCGTGCGCCAAAGAAGGTGGCGTGGGAAAGGTAGCTGGTCTTCAGGGGCTCGCCGTCGACCCGTTCGATGGTGAAGTCGGTGGTGACGTCGCCCCGGTATCCGGCCGTGATCGTCCAGCGTGAACTCAGCGCGATATCGACCCCGAACTGCCACTGGAACAGGGTGGCGGTGCCGGTGTCCTTGATGAAGGGAACGCGGCCGACGGCCACGTCGAGATCGTAGCGGATGCGTGCGGCCCCCATTCCCAGACTGGCGTAAGGATTGATGGCTCTGGTCGGCCGGAAGGCGTAGCCGACGTTCAGAGCCAGGGAGTCACCGCGGACGCTGCCCTTGGTGCGCGTTTCGTCGATTCGGGTATCGTAAATCTGCATCTCGTTTCGACGGCGCACGGCTTCCGCCTCGACGAACCAGTGATGGCCCATGTCATAGCGAAGCGCAATGGAGCCCATCGCTCCGACGTCCCACGCGTCGAACTGGCCGGGGATGCCCAGAAAATCCCGGTCGGGCGTGAAGAGCGAACCGATGCTGGCAGACAGAAAAAGTCCGCGGCCTGCTGCCGGGCGATCGGGAAGAGCGCGCGGGCTCCATCCCCAGCCACCGGGTTTCCAGTTCAGGCGCAGCCAGCCGGAGTGTGTCGCCTGGCCCGAGTCGAACCTGTTACCGCTGAGATCCGCGAACGAGACGGACGGCACGCGCCAGTAGCGGTACTCCAGCCCCAGCTGGAGCCGGCGGCTGACCGGCACGGAGAGCCCGGCGGTAAGGTGGTAGGCAAAGGCCCAGGCCTTGTCGTCGATCAACGGGTTCTGCTCTTCCGTGACCGGGTCGAACTCGATGAAACGCAGGTCGAGGTGGTCGACCCCGACACCGGCACCGACGTATGGTCGAAACGCCGCTCCGAACTCGAAGTCGCGGAAGAGCGAGACCGTCAGTATGGTCTGCTGCAGCAGATCGTCGCCGCGCGTATCCAGTTCCACATCGGACCCGTGAACGTAAAGAACCTCGGGCGCGTTGCGCATATAGGACAGCCCGAGCTCGCCGCGCCAGTGGCCGCCCAGCCGCGTACCGGCAGACAGCGCGCCCGACCACTGGCTGAAGTCGAAGTCGATCACGCCGTCGCCGGGCTCGAGCTTCAGCGGGTTGGCATACGACCAGCCCAGGCCCAAACCGAGATAGAACGGCTGCTCGCCGGGTCGGTTCGCCGGGGCATCTGCGCGGGCGTCGACGGTTGCGGATCCGATCAGAAGCAGGAGAAGCGCTACGCGACTAGACCTCACGGGACGTGTATACCTCGCTGTCGCACGGACGTCTCCTTCCGAGCATCGGGCTAAACATCGGGGAGGCCCAGAACGCGTTTGGCGATGATGTTGCGTTGGATCTCGTTGGAACCGCTGTATATCGACGCTGCCCGGCTGGAAAGGAAGGTGCGAGTCCATTCGCGCTCCTCATCGGTGAACGTCTCTCCCGTCCAGCCGTAGCCACGGGTGCCCCGGATCCGGCACATCAGGTCCGATTTTTCCTGCTGCAGCTCGGTGCCGTACATCTTGAAGATGGACGTTGCGGGGCCCGGCGTGCTGCCATCCTGCGATTCCTGCACAGTGCGGCGCTGGGTCAGGCGGAACGCGTGGGCATTCATGTTATGGGTCAGGACGCTCGCGCGCATAGCCGCATCGTCGATCCGACCATCCGCGTCGCGCCCGAGATATCTCACCGCAACGTGCTCGAGGCTGCCGCCCGGATCCCGGTTGCGCGCTCCGACCAGCGCCGACATGCCCGAGCGCTCGTGCTGGAGCAGCCGCTTGCCGACGGTCCAGCCGCGGTTGAGCTCGCCTACCAGATCCTCTTTTTTGGCAATGGCGTCGTCGAAGAAGGTCTCGCAGAAAGGTGAGTTGCCGCTGATCAGGCGAATGGGTTTCACGGTCACGCCCGGCTGGTCCATGGTGAGCAGCACGAAGCTGATTCCGTCGTGCTTGGGCGCGTCCGGGTCCGTGCGCACCAGGCAGAACATCCAATCGGCAAACTGGGCGCCGGACGTCCAGATCTTCTGCCCGTTGATGACGAAGTGATCGCCCTTGTCCTCCGCACGCGTGCGCAGGCTGGCCAGATCCGAGCCGGCGGCGGGCTCGCTGTAGCCCTGGCACCAGGCCACCTCGCCGCGGGCGATACGGGGCAGGTGGCGGGCCTTCTGATCGTCGGTGCCGAGCTCGAGCAGGGTAGGGCCGATGAGTCCGGTGCCCATCCCCATGAGCGGCGGCCGCGCATCGATCCTGCGCATCTCCTCGACCAGAACCACGAACTCGTCTTTGGACAGGCCGGCACCGCCGTACTCGGCAGGCCAGGTGGGCACCGTCCACCCCTTCTCGATCATCAGATCGAGCCAGAGGCGAACGTCCGGATCCTCGATGGGTATCCTGGTGCTGCCGGTGGGGATCTGTCCCTCGCCTCTGGCTCCTGCCGGACAGTTCTCCTCGAGCCAAGCGCGGGCCTCCAGACGGAAATCGGACAGGCTCATGTTCTTTCCTCTCTTTCGTGCGAACACGAAATGATAGCGTGAATGGCGTGCACGGCAATCATGGCGCACGGCCGGGAAGCTGCCGATGCCGCGCTTCGCGGTTATAGTAGCCACTCGTGCATGCGCCGGAGGGAGGGCAATGTGAGCGAAGAGCATCCGCTGGTGTCCGCGTACCGCGCGTTCTCTCCTGCGTCGGAAAGCCTGTCATTCAGAGCCCGCGCGGTCTTCCCCGGCGGCGACACGCGCGCCAGTGCCCACTTCGGCCCCTATCCGCTGGTCATCAGCGGAGCTAGCGGCTGTCGGCTCACGGACGTCGACGGCAACGAGCTGCTCGACTTCATGAACAACTTCACCTCGCTCATTCACGGCCACGCGCACCCGGACGTGGTGGCCGCCATCGAGTCTCAGGCGCCGAAAGGTTCGGCCTATGCGGCGCCCAACCTGGCTCAGATCGAGCTGGCCGAGCTCATCGTCGATCGCGTGCCTTCCATCGAGCAGCTGCGCTTCACCAGCTCCGGCACCGAAGGCACCCTCATGGCGATCCGCTGCGCCCGGGCGGCAACGGGCCGCCAGAAGATCATGAAGATGGAGGGCGGTTACCACGGGAGCTACGAGCTCGCCGAAGTGTCGCTCGTGCCCGACCCTAAACGGCGCGGACCGATCGAGGCGCCGGCGTCAACGCCGGTCGACGCGAGCTTTCCGGACAGTGTGCTCAGGGATACGGTGGTCTGCCCGTATAACGAGCCGACCCACGCGGAGCGGCTGATCGACCAGCACGCATCGGAACTTGCGGCGGTGATCGTCGAACCGGTGCTAGGGTCAATGGGCATGGTGCCGGCTACCACCGAGTTTCTCGAGGCCCTGCGCCGGGCGACGAGTCGGCACGGCATTGTGCTGATCTTCGATGAGGTGATTACCCTGCGTCTGGCACCGGGTGGTGCGCAGAGCGCCTGCGGCGTGCTGCCGGATCTCACCTGCATGGGCAAGATCATCGGCGGCGGGCTGCCGATCGGCGGCGTGGGTGGGAACCGCGAGCTGATGGGACTGTTCAGTCCGGATCGGGACAATCCGGTCATGCACGCCAGCACCTTCAGCGGCAACGCGCTGAGCATGGTTGCCGGGCTGGCCGGCATGCGCGCGTACACCGCAGGCGAGGTGGAGCGGATCAACCGCCTCGGCGAACGTCTCAGGGAAGGTTTCAACGAAGCCTTCCTGCAGGCGGGCATCCGCGGACAGGCCATCGGCCGGGGCTCGCTCAGCAATCTGCTCCTCACCGACCGACCCATCGCCAATGCCCGGGATTCGATGGAGGGCATGGCGGGCGCAGGCCATATATCGGGGCTTCTTCACCTCACCATGCTGCGCCACGGGATCGCCTCGGCAAGCCGGCTCATGTACTGCGTGAGCACGGCCATGACGGATGCGGAAATCGACCTGGCCATTGGGGCGTTGAACGAATCACTCAGGGAGCTTCGCCCGTTCATCGAGGTGGAGCGACCCGCGCTGCTGGTGTCGGGGAGCGCGGGTTGAGCGTGCCGGCCGGCCGGACGGGGGAGGCCGGTGCGGCCCGCTTCACGCCCGCATACCGCAGTTACGCCCTGGGCCTGCTGTTCTTCGGCTATGTGGTCAACTTCATCGACCGCTCGATCCTGGCGATCCTGCTGGAGCCGATCAAGCTCGATCTCGGGCTCAATGACACCGAGCTGGGACTGCTCGGGGGGCTCGCGTTTGCCGTCTTCTACACGACCCTCGGCATCCCGATCGCCGCGCTGGCGGATCGCTGGAGCCGGGTACGCATCCTGTCGATCGCGATGGTGGTGTGGAGCGGGATGACGGCCCTGTGTGGCCTCGCGCAGACCTTCTGGATGCTCCTGCTCGCGCGTATCGGGGTCGGGGTAGGGGAAGCTGGCGCGAGTCCGCCCAGCCACTCGCTGATCTCCGACTACTTTCCGCTGGAAACCCGCGCCACCGCGCTGTCAATCTACGCCCTGGGGATTCCGTTCGGCTCCATGGTGGGCAATCTCGTCGGAGGCTGGGGGGCGGAGGCGCTCGGCTGGCGGCATACGTTCGTTCTGGTCGGCCTGCCCGGCGTGGTCGTGGCGCTGTTCATCTGGCTGACCCTGCGCGAACCACCGCGCGGCATGGCGGATGCGCGGCCGGCGCCCGGCGCTCCGGTACCCGGCGACCTGCCGGCGCCCGGCGTGAAGGAGACCCTGACCCTGCTCTGGCGGAGGCCGGCCTTCCGGCACATCGCCCTCGCTGCCGGATTGCATGCCTTCGTCGGCTACGGTGCCGGCACCTGGAACGCGCCGTTTCTGATCCGCAGTCACGACATGCCCATCGCCGAGGTGGGATCCTGGCTCGCCTTCATCAGCGGGGTGGGTGCCATTGGCACGTTCCTCGGCGGTTATCTCGCGGACAAGCTCTCCGAGCGCTTCGACGACAAGCGCTGGTACATCTGGGTGCCGGGGCTGTCCACCATCGTCATGGTGCCTTTCCAGTTCGTGGCCTATCTCTATGGCGGGGTGTGGGCGGTGATTCCGTCGCTGATGGTGGTTTCCGTGCTCGGCGGCATGTACCTGGGGCCCTCCTTCGCCATGACCCAGGCCCTGGTGACCCTGCGCATGCGGGCCGTCGCTTCTGCCATCCTGCTGTTTGCCCTGAACATCATCGGCATGGGCATGGGGCCGTACCTCGTGGGGGTTGGGAGCGACCTGCTCGCGCCGTCGAGCGGCGTGCACTCGCTGCGCTACGCGTTGTGCTTCGCCGTGCTGGTGAATGTTTGGGCGGCCTGTCACTACTTTCTCGGTGCGCGCTCCCTCCGCCAGGACCTGGCGGACACGGAAGCGCTGAACGCCGCCCGCTGAGGGAAGGTCACCCGACTCGGGTAGCGCGCACGAAGGTATCCAGAGCGACGCCCGCGCGCTCACGACCGTGCCCCGGCTCCGTATCCACGGGCCGCTCGACCACCCGGGCGGCGTCGATGCGGAATCCGGTGAGGGCGTCCGCAACGCGCTCCTGGCTGAGCAGAAAGTCGGGATCCTGGGGTCCGCCGACCCCGTGCTCGATGTTGCTCGGGTCGTGGCCGATATAGAGGAAGGTCCCACCCGATGCCACGGCCGCGACCAGCTTTGGCAGCCAGATGGCCCGTTCGTCCGGATCGGTGTGCAGGTAGAGCACGCAGACCAGATCCCAGCCCTTGCCCGGCAGTGGCTCACGGGACAGATCGAGGACACGCCAGTCCACGTCCACCTCGCGACGGGCGGCGATGCGCCTGGCCTTGTCGATGGCGACCTCCGAGAAATCCACCGCGGTGACGCGCCAGCCTTGCTCGGCCAGCCAGAGCGCGTTGCGTCCCTCGCCGCAGGCGGCATCCAGTGCGCTGCCAGGCGCCATGCCCTCGAGTTGCTCGGCGAGCAGGCGGTTGGGCCCGGCGGACCAGACGAGATCCCTCGCAGCGTAGCGCTCGTTCCAGCGATCTTTCTTGGACACGGTGATGGCTCCGTTCGCGTTGCGTGAAACACCGCCGCCGACTATGGCCGGGACCCGCTGCAGACGCAATTCGACGACAGATCGCGCCCGGGACGAGCGTTGTTCGGCCAGACAAGAGCACCCAAGACCCCGTAATGCTTCTGAAACTTTTAATAACAATTGCGTCTAAACAGGGCCCGAATGCGTCAGGCGACGGGGTTTTCAGCATTCGCATTGAGCGTATGATGCGCCCCGCAAAGGTCGAGAAATCCTTTCGACCGGAGGATTACCCTGAAAATTCCTAATGAAAATGTTAGGTGATCCTTTTCAGAAACAATTCGTAACAAAAACCAGATTCACGAGGTACCAATGATTAACCGGAAACCGACGGGCTCTGTGCCCGTATGGATGCTGGTGTGGGCACTGATCGTGACGGCGTTGCCGCAGATCTCCCTGGCGCAGACCGCTGGGGAGGATGCCGAGCAGATCGTGGAAGAGATCGTCGTCACGGGTTCCCGGATCAAGCGCATCGACGCCGAAACGGCGAACCCGCTGGTCACCATCAGCGCAGATGACATCAAGGACGTGGGCTACAACAACGTCCAGGACATCCTGGCGAGCCTCACCCAGAATTCGGGCGGCTCGCTCGATCAGCAGCAGGTGTTTGGCTTCACGCCGGCGGCCTCCGCGGTGGATCTGCGGGGCGTGGGCATCGGCCGGACGCTGACCCTGATCGACGGCAAGCGCACGCCGAAGTATCCGATCCCCGCAGGCGGCACCGACAACTTCTCGGACACCGCCAACATCCCGCTGGCGGCCATCGAGCGGATCGAAGTGCTGACTACGGGTGCGTCCGCCATCTACGGCTCCGACGCCATGGGTGGGGTGGTGAACATCATCACCAAGGACTACTTCAATGGCGTCAACCTGGACGGCACGTACAGCGACACCGAGCATGGCGGCTACTCGCGCGGCAACATCAACTTCATGGTCGGCACCGGGGACGAGGACCGGAACCTTCTGTTCCTGGTCGAGCACGAGCAGGACGAGCGCCTGAAGGCGCGTCAACGCAACAACTTCAACGACCTGGGTTCGGACCTCGCTTTCGGCGGTCTCGGAAGTTACAGCTCCTACGGCATCTCGCTGCGTGACTTCTCCGGCAACATCATCACCTCGCTGCCGCCGGACGAGTGCTCGGCCCGCGGCCTGCAGCCCTGGGACGGCCTGCCGTTCGATCTGTGCGGCTTCAACCGGTCGGCGCGCCGTGACCTGATGCCGAAGCGGGAGCGCACGTCGGTGATGACCAAGTGGAACTATGCCCTGTCCGATATGGCGTCGTTCTACGGCCGGGTGGACTACACCAACAGCACGACCAAGACCGCCATCGAGCCGATGCCGGTGGACGAGTACACCTGGTTCGTCGGCTACGACGAGAACTTCGATCCCGATCCGGGTTATGTGACCGCGCTGTCCGACCGTACCGGAGAGCTCGCGCGCTTTCCGAAGGCGACCGCCTTCGGCGGTGACTTTGCGGGTCTCGACGACGGCGGTTACTACTACACCCGTCGCATGATTGAGTTCGGCAACCGCAGACACGAGATCAACATCGACAACTACGCCATTCTCACGGGGCTCACCGGCGACGTCGGGGAGTGGACGTGGGATGCGGACTGGTCGTTCATGCGCACCAACTTCAACTCGA
>JASFLG010000045.1:0-14459 GCA_050118205.1 Pseudomonadales bacterium | reverse complement strand
CAGATCGCATTGACCCGGATCCCTTTCGGCCCCCACTCCGCGGCCAGGTTGCGCACCAGGCCGATGTCGGCGAGCTTGGAGATGCTGTAGGTGCCGAGCACCTCAGAGGCGTGAAAGGCACCTGTGCTGGAGGTGACCATGATGGATCCCCTGCCCTTCGCGATCATGTCCGGGGCAACCATCTGACAGATCCAGTGCACCGAGCGCACGTTCGACCCCATGATCTTGTCGAACGCATCATCCGGAATCTCCGACATGGAGCCATAGAAGGGATTCACGCCGGCATTGTGCACCAGCACGTCGATGGAGCCCAGGTGTTCCCGCGTGGCATCCACCAGGGCCTGGAGCTGATCCTTGTAGCCGATGTTGCAGGCGAGCGCGATGGCCCTCCCGGGACCACAGCGTTCGTTGATCTCGGCCGCCACCGCTTCGCACTGGTCGATCTTGCGGCTGGAGATCACCACCCGGGCACCGTGCTCCGCCAGTCCCTCGGCCATCGCGCGGCCCATGCCCTTCGAGGCACCCGTCAGCAGAGCCACCTTGCCGGTCAGATCGAAAAGCGTCGTATTTACCATTCCCTTCCCCCGTGCTGAGATTTGCGTCAATCGCTCAATGTAGCGTCTGTCCGGGCAGGCGGCACCCCCGCCCACCACCGGCTTGCGTGTATCATGCCGGGGCACTCGATGCATTGGTACAGGAAGGAGGGCGACATGCCGGATCCGGGCACCCGGGAATGGCTCGACCAGGTGATCGAGCCCATCGTCGATCCGGCACGGGAGATCGTGGACCCACACCACCATCTATGGCGGTTGCCGGGATTCGAGTACGTGCTGGACGACCTCTGGGCGGACACGTCATCCGGGCACAATGTGGTGAAGACCGTCTTCGTCGAATGCAATGCCGAGTATCGCGAGACGGGACCCGAGTACCTCAAGCCCGTCGGCGAGACCGAGTTCGTCAGAGCCGTCGCGGCGGCGAGCCGCAGGCATCCCGAGGCCGGCACGAACGGCCGGGCCGTGATCTCCGCCATCGTCGCCCACGCGGATCTCACCGACGGCGATCATCTGGACGAGGTGCTCGATGCCCACGAGTCGGCCGCCGAGGGGCTGTTCCGCGGCATCCGGCACGCCGGCGCACGGGACCCGAACCCCGAGGCACTGATGATCGCCGGCAGGGCGCCGGAAGGCCTGTATGGCCGCAGCGACTTCCGTCGCGGCGTGACCCGGCTCGGCGAGCGGGGCTACACCTACGATACCTGGCACTATCACCACCAGAACCCGGCCTTTGCCGAGCTCGCCCGGGCAGTCCCGGGCACGACGATCGTCCTCGACCACTTCGGCACCCCGCTCGGGGTCGGGCCGTACGCCGGAAAGCGGGCCGAGATCTACGAACGCTGGCGGAAGGACATCACTGCCATCGCGGCCTGTCCGAACGTGGTGGCCAAGCTCGGCGGTCTGGCCATGCCGGACAACGGCTTCGGCTGGAACACGCGAGCTACCCCCGCCACGTCGGATGAGCTGGTGGCCGCGCAGCAGGACTACTATCTGCACACTATTGACGCCTTCGGGCCGGACCGCTGCATGTTCGAGAGCAACTTCCCGGTAGACAGGTTCTCGCTCTCCTACCCCATCTACTGGAACGCCATGAAGAAGATCGCCGCCCGTTTCAGCGAGGCCGAGCAGACGGCCATGTTCTCGGGCACCGCGAGCCGGATCTACCGCCTCTGAGCGCCGGCACCGCCGGGATTTGCGCTGTCCTCGAGTTTCGAATTAACTTTAGCCACAGGGAGTTCCGGGGAGAGCGTCTATGCATCTGGTGTCTCATCTTCTCGACAGGAAGTCTGAGGAAGTCGTCTGGATCGGGCCGCTGGAATCAGTGTTCGATGCGCTGACCCTCATGAACGAGAAGAACGTCGGTGCCCTGTGCGTGCAGATCGAGGACTACCTGGTTGGCATCCTCTCCGAACGGGACTACGTGCGTAAGGTGATTCTCGACCACCACGCCTCGAAGCAGACCCGGGTGTCCGAGGTGATGACCACCGACGTGATAACGGTCTCACCGGAAGACACGGTCATTCACTGCATCGCCCTGACCAAGAAGCACCACATCCGCCACCTGCCGGTGGTGAAGGAAGGCAAGACCATCGGCATGATCTCGCTCAGAGATCTGTTCCTCGATGTCATCGAGGAACAGGTCGGCGAGGTGGACGAGGACGAGTAGCGAACCGGCGACCGGCAGCGTCGACGCAGCGGTGGGTCAGCCGGTGCGACCGGCAGCGCGCTCCGGATATCGCATCAGCTCGAACACCGGACGGAACCGTTCGACCACCCTGGTTTCCAGCTCTGGCGTGTAGATCTCGGCGAGAGAGACGCGCTGCGGATTCTCCTTGAGCCGCGGCATCTGCACCTGCGCGGCCAGGCCCAGATGCTCGAGCACCGAGTTGAGCTCCGCTTCGAGATCCTCGTAGCGCAGCACACGATCCACTGCCAATCGCGTGCGGATGGTGTAGTAGCCGTAGTTGGCGTTGGCGAGCACATCGCGC
This sequence comes from Pseudomonadales bacterium, assembly GCA_050118205.1. Classification (GTDB taxonomy): domain Bacteria; phylum Pseudomonadota; class Gammaproteobacteria; order Pseudomonadales; family Azotimanducaceae; genus SZUA-309. Next base: position 11,917 of record JASFLG010000045.1, on the reverse strand, counting down.
CGCGCAAGGCGTTGTGCTATCCGGCTGCGGATCACGTCCGCGTCCATCTCCGACAGGGTGCCGTCGTGGTAAGCGCGGGAATCGTAGGCGGCCAGCGACACGAGCCAGGAGAACGGATCCCGCTCCACGGTGAACCGGTACAGACTGCCGAACGTCCGCCGTCCGAGTCGGCGACGCAGCCGCCGCGCCGTCATGTGCGAGTCGTACACCTTGCGCATCGCCCGGCTGAACTCGAGAGCTTCGTCGAGCTGCCCGGCCAGCACCAGTTCCCGGTAACGCACCTCGTCCGCGCGGCGACGCGCGTAGTTCCTGGCATCGTGACCCGCCCGCGCGCAATGCAGCTCGTCCCGTGGGGTGAGCGCCGTCACGATGTCGTCCTCGCCGGTGAAGGCCCGAAGCGCCGCCTCGACACTGGTACCGCCGACCTTGCGCGTCTTGATGAAGGCAAACCCGTGCTCGAAGCTGACGATGGTCATGCAGGCTCAGTCGTCCCCGGGCTCGACCGTCGGCGCGACGTCCCACCACCACTGCCGGGGCAGCGGCTTCTCTTCCGGCCAGAGCTCATCGAGCGTGCTCGCATCGAAGAGCTCGCCGTTCTTCACCACGTAGCGCAGGGTCGTCGTGTTCCGAATGTCGAAGGTCGGGTCGGCGTCCATCACCACCAGGTCGGCAAGCTTACCTGCCGTCACCGTGCCCAGGTCCTCGGCAATGCCGATCATTTCGGCGCCGTGCCGGGTGGCGGCGGTGAGGACTTCCATCGGGGTGAGTCCGCCCGAGGCCAGCGCCCGCATCTCCCAGTGATAGCCGAGTCCCTGCAGCTGGCCATGGGCTCCCACACCCACCCGGCCACCCGCGCGCACGATCTTGCCCGCCTGGGCCGCCACCTGGGGGAACGTGTACTCCTCCTCCAGAAACCAGGGCCCACGCAGGGTGCGTGCGGCAATGACGTTTTCCGGCATGAAGCGTCGCAGCTTCGGATCCCGGTGCGGCGACTCGCGGGTGTAGAAGTAGCTCTCCGCGAAGGGTCCGCCGTAGGTCACCAGCAGCGTCGGCGTGTACGCGATGCCGGAACGGGCGACCAGCTGTACCGTGTCGTCGTAGAGCGCCACCAGCGGGAAGTTGTGCTCGTTGCCGGAGAAGCCATCGATGACGTGGGTCATGTCGAGCTTCATGTCGAGCCCGCCCTCCGTGGTCGGCATCAGCTTCAGCTTCTCGGCGGCCTGCACCACGTACTGTCGCTGGCGACGATTACCGACCAGATAGGACTTGAGGTTCCTGACCCCGTAGTGCGACTTGTAGCGACGCAACACCGCCTCGGCGTGCTCGACGGACTTGAAGGCATTGTTGCTGAAGATGCCGGGACCCGTGGACAGCGCCCGTGGCCCGATCATCATCCCGGCATCGATCAGGTCCTCGTAGGCGAGGATGTCGGTGGTGGAGGGCTGCACGTCGATCCCCGTGGTCACCCCGTATGCCAGGTTGGCCAGGAAAGCCCAGTTCTGGTCGTCCAGCACGCGACGCAGAGGCCGGAAGTGAGCATGCGTGTCGATGAACCCCGGCAGCAGGTACTTGCCGGTCACGTCCACGACCCTGGCGCCCTCGGGTATCGGGACATCCGCCGCCGGCCCGACCGCGGCGATGCGACCATTGGTGATCACCACGGTCCCGTCGGTTACCGGTTCGACCCCCTCCTCCATGGTCAGCACGGTACCGCCCTGCAGGACCAGCGTTCCCTCGGGCTCGTAGCGGGGACGGTAGACGTCCACGGTGTAGGTCCGAACGGCCGGGTCCGCTTCGGCAGGCGCGTGGTCGCTCTCCCTGGCACTCGACGGGCCCGCGCCGACGCCACTGTCCGTCTCCACGGTCGAGGCATCCCCACCGGCCGTGTCGACTCCGGTTTCTGCCTCCTGATCGAAGCGAACGGATGCCAGCGGACGCACGTACAACGCGTTGCCCACGCTCCAGAAGATCGTGCGCCCCGCCTCCGCCCAGCCGAAAGCGTCGGCCCCCACATCCGTCAGCCTCGCGAGCGGCATGTTCGGATCGGTGATGCTCAGGGTCAGACCGGACAGGTTCGGGTTCAGCAGGCTGACCAGGTAGAGCTGGTTCGCGTGCAGGACGAGTGCGTGCCGACCGTCGGGCGACAGCCGCACGTCGTCGGCCGGCACCTCCTCCTCGGCCATGTAGATGCCCTTGCCCTTCACGACGAGGTGCTGGCGACGATCGGTACCGTCGTAGCGCAGCGATTCGAGTCCGGCGTCACCGGTGTAGTAATAGATCCGGTCGGGTTCTTCCCCAAAGTGGGGCTGGTGGTAGCCGGCGGCGGGCACCACGAGCTCCGCATCGCCGCCCTGACGCGGAAACCAGACCAGATCCGAGCCGATCGGCGTGCCCTGGTCCCACTCCCGATACAGACGGTCGTAGCTCCCCGCCCTCAAGGCGAGGATTCGTTTGCCGTCCGGCGACCAGGCCGGGTCCGAGTAGAAGCCGGGCCGGCGAGAAACGCGTCGGGGCTGCCCCCGGCCGTCGGCCCGCGCCCGCCAGACGTGCCCGCCCGCGCTCGACCAGCTCACGTACGCGACCTCGCGACCGTCCGGTGACCAGGCCGGATGGAACAGGCCCGTATCGCCGCGGGCCTCTCCGGTCGGGCCGACCGTGTGCAGGTCGCCGGAGGTCAGGTCGTAGACGTAGAGCTCCAGGAAGCTGCCGAAGGCGAGCTGCCTGCCGTCGGGCGAGAGCGCAGAACCCATGAGCAGCCGCGAACGGACCGGCCCGAGCCCCAGGCGGTAGGGGAAGTAGAGGCGCGGACCCAGCCCCTGATCGATGCGGGCATGGAACGGGATCTCGCTCACCTCGCCGCTCTCGAGTGCCACCTGCCGGATGCCGCCTGCCGCGGTGTAGATGACCGAGCGACCGTCCGGTGTGAACGCGTAGCCCGGCAGCAGATCACGGGAATAGACGCTCTCCTGCTCATCGCGGGTCACCGGAAAGACCAGCCATTCGTCCGCTCCGGTCTTCAGATCGTGGCGGCGAAGCCCCGTCTGCTGCTCGTAGCGCGTGCCGTAGATCAGCGTGCCACCATCCGGCGACAGCAGCGGGCGGAAGGCGCTGCCTTGGGCCTGGGTGAGGACGTCCTCCTCTTCGTTGCGCAGATCCCGCCGCACGATCTGCCACAGCGGCAGGCTCACGTTGTAGCCGAAGCCGCCGAGCTTGCGCGCGAAGTACAGATAGCGTCCATCCGGCGAGTACACGGCGCCCAGGCTGTTCACCCGCCTGGCCCGGTCCGTGTCGCCATTGGTTTTCGCCTTGGTGATCTGCACCCCTTTGCCGCCGTCGACGTGATAGGCCCAGAGCTCGAAGACGCCGAGCGACCAGGACGTGCGGCTGGCGACCACGTGGCTGCCGTCCGGCGCGTAGGTGGGCGACGCAAACTGAGCATCGCCGGTCTCGTCTGTGAGCATGCGCGGCTCGCTGCCGTCCAGGCCGATCGTCCAGAGGTTCTCGGCGCCACTCCGGTCGCTCACGAACACCACCCGGTTGCCATCCGGCGAAAACCGCGGCTGGCTGTCGAATGCCATGCCGCTGGTGAGCGCAGTGGCGTCCCCGCCGTCGACGGGAAGGGTGTACAGGTCGCCGACCAGCTCGAAAACGATCTGCCGCCCGTCCGGTGATACGTCCAGGGACATCCAGGTGCCCGTGCTGGTATCGAAGGCGACGTGGCGCGTCGGCTTGAGCTCGAGACCCCTGATCTTGTCGGGTGTGTCGGACGACGCCGACGTGGCATCCGTGGCCGACGCCTCCGGCGCGGCCAGCCAGCCGCCAAGGGTGACCAGGAGCATGAGGATCGATCTGAGCGGGAGTGCAGGCATGCGCTTCATGGGGGGCTTGCGGCCGGCCATTGTCGAGGCAGCTCACGGTCGGTGCAACCGCCACCCGGGCTGACATACACTGAGCCCACCTTTCCCTGCGAATGCCAGGAGCCAGACGATGGATCTCAAACGCGTGTGCCGGTGGCTTGCGGTCGGCACCCTCGCGATCTCCCTTGCCCCGCTCACGCATGCGGACGGCCGCCTAAACGTCTACAACTGGGCCGCCTACATCGCCGACGACACGGTGGAGAAGTTCGAGAAGGAGACCGGCATCCACGTCACCTATGACGTCTACGACAACAACGAGATCCTCGAGGGCAAGCTCCTGGCCGGCAACACGGGATACGACGTGGTGGTGCCGAGCGTCGATTTTCTCGCGCGCCAGATCCAGGCCGGAATCTACCAGCCGCTCGACAAGAAGAAGCTCACCAACTACGACCAGCTCGACCCCGAGCTCCTCGCCAAGGTGGCACCGCTGGACCCCGGCAACACCTATGCGGTTCCCTACATGTGGGGTTCCACCGGGATCGGCTACGACCGCTCGAAGGTGGTCGAACGGCTCGGCAAGGATGCGCCGCTCGATTCGTGGGCTCTGCTGTTCGACCCGAAGAATCTCGCCAGGCTCACCGATTGCGGCGTCGCCTTCCTCGACTCTCCCGTCGACGTCTTCTCGTCCGTGCTGATCTATCTCGGAAAGGACCCGAACCCGACCAATCCGGCCGACTACCAGGGCGAGGCGCTGTCGCTGCTCAGATCCCTCAAGCCGTACATCACCTACTTCCACAGCTCGAAGTACATCGACGATCTCGCCGCCGGCGAGATCTGTGTTGCCCTCGGATTCTCGGGCGACGTCGCCCAGGCCAGGGCCTCGGCCGAGGAAGCGGACAACGGGGTCGACATCACCTACGTGATTCCCAGGGAGGGTGCGCTCATGTATTTCGACATGCTGGCGATTCCCAAGGACGCCAGAAATGTGAACGAAGCCCACCGGTTCATCGACTACCTGATGCGCCCGGACATCGCGGCCGCGAACACGAACTACATCTGGTACCCCAACCCGGTACCCGCCTCCGCCCCACTGGTGGACGACGCAATCCGCAACGATCCTTCCATCTACCCACCGGAATCCGTCCGGCAGAAGCTGTGGGTGTCCAAGGTCCGGCCACCGAAAGTCGATCGGGTGTTGAACCGCGCCTGGACCGAGGTGAAGACGGGCACCTGAGAACACGCGCTGCATGACCACGCCTGATTCCGGCACCGGGGAGACGAGTACGGCCGGTGAGGCCTATCTCAGCATCGAACGGCTGACCAAGCGCTTCGAAGGCCTGGCCGCCGTGGACAACGTCAGCCTGACGGTCCGCCAAGGGGAGATCTTCGCGCTGCTCGGCCCTTCCGGTTGCGGCAAATCCACCCTGCTGCGCTGCCTGGCCGGATTCGAGATGGCAACCAGCGGCGAGATGGTCCTCGACGGCGAGCCTATCGGCCAGAGCGAACCGTACGACAGGCCGGTGAACATGATGTTCCAGTCCTACGCGCTGTTTCCGCACATGTCGGTCGAGCAGAACATCGCCTTCGGCCTGCGCCAGGACCGGGTTCCCCGGCAGGAGATCCGCGACCGCGTGGACGACATGCTGAGCCTGGTTCAGCTCGGAGACCTGCGCCGGCGCAAGCCCCACCAGCTATCGGGCGGGCAGCAGCAGCGGGTGGCACTCGCCCGCTCGCTGGTCAAGCGTCCCAAGCTCCTGCTCCTCGATGAGCCGATGGGTGCGCTCGACAAGAAGCTGCGTACGCGCATGCAGCTGGAAGTGGTCACCATCATCGAGCGGCTCGGGGTGACCTGCATGATGGTGACGCACGACCAGGAAGAAGCGATGACCATGGCGCACCGCCTGGCAATCATGGAAGGCGGCCGCATCATGCAGATCGGCACGCCGGATGAAATCTACGAGCAGCCGAACAGCCGCTACACGGCCGAGTTCATCGGCTCCGTGAACATCTTCGAAGGCACGCTCAGGGAGGACGAGCCCGACTACGTGATCATCGACAGCCCCGAATGCCCCTGCGACCTCTATGTCGGCCACGGCATCACGGGACACCAGGGCATGCCGGTCGCGCTGGCCCTGCGACCGGAGAAGATCTTCATCACGCGTGAAAATCCAGGGCAGCCCCACAACCAGGTGGAGGGTACCGTGGAGGAGATCGCCTACCTAGGTTCCCATTCCGTCTATCACGTGCGCCTGGCCAGCGGCAGGCTGCTCATGGCGACCGCGCTGAACAACGCCCGCTGGGGGACCGAGCGCATCACCTGGGATGATCGGGTCTGGGTGCACTGGGACGGCGCAGCAGGCGTCGTGTTGACCGCGTGAGCGCCCTGCGCCGCCGACTACCGGGGCGTTGGGGCGTCATCGGGCCACCCTATCTGTGGCTCGGCCTTTTCTTCGTGCTGCCGTTCGCGCTGATCTTCAAGATCTCGCTGTCGGAAATGACCATCGCCCAGCCTCCGTACACGGCGATCCTCGAGTACCTCGACGGCGCGCTCACCGTCCAGCTCAACCTCGGCAACTACCTCTGGCTCTTCCAGGATCCCCTGTATGCCCAGGCGTATGTCAGCTCGCTGCGCATCGCCGCGTGGTCGACGCTGTTCTGTCTGCTCATCGGTTACCCTACCGCCTACACGATCTCGCGCATGCGCGGCACGACCCAGAGCCTGTGCCTGCTGCTGGTCGTGCTGCCTTCCTGGACGAGCTTCCTGATCCGCATCTATGCGTGGATGGGCATCCTCCGGAACAACGGCATCATCAACGAGGTGCTGCTCGGTCTTGGCATCATCGACGAACCCCTGCGCCTGCTGAACACGGAGGGCGCAGTCTATCTCGGCATCGTCTATGCCTACCTTCCGTTCATGGTGCTACCCCTGTACGCGAATCTGGTGAAGCTTCCCCAGAGTCTCCTGGACGCAGCCGCCGACCTCGGCGCCGGACCGGTCAGGCGCTTTCTGCGCATCACCCTGCCGCTGTCGCAGGGCGGTATCATCGCCGGCTGCCTGCTCGTGTTCATTCCCGCGGTGGGTGAGTTCGTCATCCCGGAGCTGCTCGGCGGCAGCCAGACGCTGATGATCGGCAAGGTGCTCTGGAACGAGTTCTTCGGCAACCGCGACTGGCCCGTCGCGTCCGCTGTCGCCACGCTGATGCTGTTCATCCTGCTCGTGCCCATCGTGCTCTTCCACCGCTACCAGTTCCGCGACCTGGAGGCCGGGCGCTGATGGCGGGACGACGACGGCGCTTCTCCGGCGTGATGCTGGGTGTGACGCTGTTCTTCCTCTACGCACCTATGCTGGTGCTGATCGTCTACTCCTTCAACGCCAACAAGCGTGTCAACGTCTGGTCGGGGTTCTCTACGCGGTGGTATGTGGAGCTCTTCGCCGACCAGGCGATGGTGTCGGCCATGTGGATGAGCCTGAGGCTCGCGCTCGCCACCGCGACGGCAGCCATGGTACTCGGCACCCTGGCTGCGGTCGTGCTCACCCGGATGCGCGGTTTCCGCAGCCGGACCCTGTTCGGTGGCATGGTGACGGCGCCGCTGGTCATGCCGGAGGTGATCACCGGCTTGTCCCTTCTGCTGCTGTTCGTCGCCATGGCCGACAGCCTCGGCTGGCCGGCACAGCGCGGCTTCACCACCATCTGGATCGCGCACGTGACGTTCTGCATGGCGTACGTGACGGTCGTCATCAGCTCGCGGCTGCGCGAGATGGATACTTCTCTCGAGGAAGCGGCCATGGACCTAGGTGCGGGTCGGGTGCGGACGTTCTTTCTGATCACCCTGCCGATCATCGCGCCCGCACTCGCCGCCGGCTGGCTGCTGGCCTTCACGCTCTCGCTCGACGATCTGGTGGTGGCCAGCTTCGTAGCCGGCCCCAGCTCCACCACCCTGCCCATGGTCGTCTTCTCGTCGGTCCGGCTCGGTCTCTCCCCGGAGGTGAACGCGCTGGCCACCATTCTGATTCTCGCCGTCTCGACGGTGACGCTGCTGGGGTTCTGGCTCCTGCAGCGGGCCGAGCGGCGACGCCTGGCAGACATGCAGGCCGCACTCGCACAGCGGGATTGACACCGGTAGTCTGCAGCCATGCAGACCGACAACCTACGCATCAGTCAGACCCATCCGCTCATCTCACCGGCTGTGCTGGAGGAGGAGCTGCCGCTCGGCGAGCCGAGGGGAGCGTTCGTCACCGCTGCGCGCGAGACCATCCGGGCGATCCTGGCCGGCGAAGACCGGCGCCTGCTGGCCGTGGTCGGACCGTGCTCCATTCATGACCCCACCGCCGCGGAAGAGTACGCCAGCCGCCTGGCCGGCGTAGCCGCCGAGGTGGGAACGGAGATCTACTGCGTGATGCGCGTCTACTTCGAGAAGCCGCGCACGGTGATCGGCTGGAAGGGACTGATCAACGACCCGGACCTGGACGGCAGCTACCGGATCAACCGGGGCCTGCGTCTGGCCCGGGGGGTGCTGCGCACGGTGAGCGATGCGGGCATCCCGGCCGCGACGGAGTTTCTCGACACCACGTTCGGTCAGTACTACACCGACCTGGTGAGCTGGGGCGCCATCGGTGCGCGCACGGTCGAGAGTCAGATCCACCGCGAGCTGGCGTCCGGGCTCTCCATGCCCGTGGGGCTGAAGAACCGGACCGACGGCGACGTGCAGGTGGCGGTCGACGCCATCCGGGCCGCTGCCCACCGGCACCTGTTTCCGTCACTCACCAAGGAAGGCGCGCCGGCGATCCTGGAGACCCGGGGAAATCCCGACTGCCACCTGGTCCTGCGCGGCGGCAGCGAGCCCAACTACCACACGGCCACCGTCAGGGCGGCACAGGACCTGCTCGGGGATGCCGGGCTACCTCCGACGGTCATGGTCGATTGCAGCCATGCCAACAGCGGCAAGGATCCCGACCGCCAGCCCGCAGTCGCCAGGGACGTGATCGGACAGCGTCTGGCAGGGAACACCGGCATCCGGGGCATCATGCTGGAGAGTCACCTGAGCCCCGGGCGTCAGGAGATCGGCGCGCACATGCGCTACGGGGTGAGCATCACGGACGCCTGTCTCGGCTTCGAGGACAGCCGTGTGCTGCTCCACGAGCTCGCCCAGGTGCTGGCTGGCTGACGGGCTTCGCGATCTGCCGATGTCCCGTCAGGACATCAACCCTGCACGTCCCTCAGGTGCACGGCTTCGTTCAGGGTGATCACGGACCGTTCACCGCTGCGGGCGCACTGATAGCGGTTGATGCTGGTGTAGTCCGGATTGAAGAAGAGCCTGGGCGCAAATCCGATGACGTGCGCGGTCCAGACATTGATGACGCCGCCGTGACAGGTAACGGCCACCCGCCGGCCGGGATGACCTTCCACGATCTCTTCCAGGGTGGCAATGACCAGCCGGCTGAAGGCGTCGAAATCCGCATCGACCTCCCCCTTCATGAGCTTCAGCCAGGCGTCGTAGTCGATCTCCTTCAGCTTCTCCACCGGCACGTAGGCATCGGCGTGACGGTCGTACTCGGCGACCCCATCGCGCACGTCGACGCCGAGCCCCTGAGCACGGGCCAGCGGCTCGGCGGTCTCGACCGCCCGCCGCATGGGGCTCGAGTAGAGATGGTCGATCGACTCCTGCTGCAGCCAGGTGGCCACCAGCTCCGCCTGGAGACGGCCGGTGGCGGACAGGGGCGGGTCTGCCGGCGTCCCCTCGGGGTTCTCGATGTGCTCGGGCAGCCCGTGGCGGATGAGAATCAGCTCCATGCGCGCATGATACCCGCCTGCGCGCCCGCTGACGCGCGTTATGATGAGGTGCGGATCAAATGGAGCAGGAGACCAATGCATACCAGCAGCGATCGCTTTCTCACCACCCACGCAGGAAGCCTGCCGCGCAGCGACGAGCTGGTGGCGCTGCAGGTGGCCGCGAGCCGGGGCGAGGCCGTCGACCGAGACGCACTCGCAGCAGCCGTGACGGCTTCCACTGCGGCGGTGATCGACAGGCAGGTGGCGGCCGGCATCGACATCGGCAACAACGGAGAGCAGGCCCGCGAGAGCTTCTTCACCTATGTCCGCGACCGGATGTCCGGCTTCGGCGGGACAAGCCGGCGGCCCGCGTTTGCCGACATGGTCCGCTACCCCGGCTGGCTGAAGCTCAAGCTGCCCGACTACCAGTCCGGCGTTAGCCTTGCTGCCGCACCCCAGGCCCAGGGTGCCGTCACCTACGTCAACCGCGAGCCCCTCGATGCGGAGCTGGCGGAGTTTGCCGAACAGCTGGTCGCGAGACATAACCCGTTCGTCGAGACGTTCGTCACCGCGCCGTCGCCCGGCATCATCGCCGCTGCGATGGAGGACACCTTCTACGGCAGCCTCGATGCCTACATCGAGGCCCTGGGCCTCGCGCTGAAGACGGAGTACGACGCTATCCATACCGCCGGCCACGTCCTGCAGCTCGACTGCCCCGATCTGGCCATGGAACGGCACACGTACTTCGCCGGGCATTCGGATGCAGAGTTCATCGCCTTCGTCGACCGGGTGATCGAGACCATCGGCACCGCGCTTGCCGACGTGCCGAAGGATCGGGTCCGCATGCACGTCTGCTGGGGCAACTACAACGGCCCCCACGACGCGGACGTGCCCCTCTCCACCATCCTGCCCAGCCTGGTTCGAGCCAATGTGGGCGCGCTGATGCTGTCCATGGCCAATCCGCGCCATGCGCACGAATACCGGCTCCTCGACCCCGGGCACATTCCGGAAGGTCTGCTGATCGTCGCCGGCGTGATCGACACTACCACGAACTACGTGGAGCACCCCGAGGTGGTGGCCGACCGGCTGATCAGGGTGACCGAGGCCATCGGCGACCCGGCCCGGGTGATTGCCGGCACGGACTGTGGCTTCGATACCGCCGCGGGCTTCCGTGACGTGGCAGATGACGTGGTCTGGGCGAAGCTCGCGGCGCTCTCGGAAGGCGCGGCGCTGGCGTCACGACGGGTGTTCGCAGCCTGAGACATACGGCTCGACGCTCCGTCGGAGCTCGGCTAATGTGGGTCTTTGGGAGGGAGAAACAGGAAATGATTCGCTGGCTGACAGGCGTGGTGCTGCTGTTCGCCGCATCGGCCCACGCCGCGCAGTTTCACTTCGTGGCCATCGGTGATACCGCCTACAACCCGAGCCGAGACTACCCGATCTACGAACGCCTCATCGGCGCGATCAATGCGACCGACCCGGCCTTCACGATTCACGTCGGCGACACCTGGGGCGCGAAGCCGTGTACCGAGGACAATCACCGCCAGGTGCACGACTGGTTCGACAAGTACGCAAATCCGGTGGTGTACACGCCCGGCGACAATGAGTGGACGGATTGTCGGAAGCCCGAGGTCCTCGCAGCCTACCTGCGCGTCCTCGGCGGACAGGGAACGCCCGACGACACCCGGTTGCTTGATTCGCTGCGCAGTCTGGACAGCGCCATGGCAGGATCGAGCTACGACGACACGCTGGCGAGTCTCGACACGATCCGACGCGTGTTCTTCAGCGAGCCGAAGAGCCTTGGTGCTGTGACCATGCCGCTCACCCGCCAGGCGGATGTCTCCGACTTCGAAACGATGGTCGAGAATGTCCGCTGGGAAAAGGACGGCGTCGTCTTCGCCACCATCGATGTCCCCGGCAGCATGAACGGTTTCGTGATCAATGATGCGCGCCGGGCGGACGAGGCGGTCGCCCGCAATACCGCGGATGTCGCCTGGATCAAGGATACGTTTGACTATGCCACCACCCGGAATGCGGCTGCCGTGGTCATCGCGCTGCACGCCGCGCTGTTTCTCGACGGTCCGGGCGGCGACTTCTCCAACCTCGAGCTGCGTGGCGGCGCCGACGGTCCGTACTACTGGGTCGCGCTGGCGATCCGGGACCTGGCGGATGCGTTCGGCAAGCCCGTACTGCTGATCAACGGAGACTTCCACGAGTTCGTGGTGGACCGCCCGTTCTTCGTCTCCCAGGGCGAAACCCGCCCACCGAAATACGGAAACGTGACCCGGG
>JASFLG010000044.1:0-14522 GCA_050118205.1 Pseudomonadales bacterium | reverse complement strand
CGCCGATCCACTGCAGCCAGCCCCGGGAAAACAGAAACGCCGCGGGCTTCTCCATCGTGTCGAGTGTGGAAAGGCCCGTCGTGGTGATCCCCGAAGCAGCCTCGAACCAGGCGTCCGAAAACCCGACGCCATACGTCATGATGGGCAGCGCCATCATCAGCGAGGTCGATACGAACACGATGGCGACGATGCAGGCGGCCTCGTTGCGCTGCAGCCGGTCCACGTCGGGCAGTCGCCGGCTGGCAAGGGCCAGCAGGCCGAGCACGACCACGATGGCCAGGTACACCCCGCCCGTGCGGTTGCTGCCCGTCGCGAAGCAGACGGCGCAAGGCACGAGCGTGAGCACCGCCAGGAGGCCATAGATCTGAGCGGTCAGCTTGGCGACGACCTGAAGCCGGGCGGCAAAGCGGATGGCGGAGTATCTGTCCAACGGTCCTCCCGGGGCGGGCGATTCGCCCGGGCTGCCGGGCAGGTACCTCGCCAGGATACTCCAGGTCAGATCGCGCGGCCCTCCAGCCGTGGCATGATCATTGCGTCGTGAGTCAGAGAGGGAGTAACTCGACCGCATGGATCTGCTCTACATTCTGCTCGTCCTCCTGCTGGTCAGCCGCCTGTTCGGCGAGTTCGCCCAGCGACTCGGACAGGCGCCGCTGGTCGGCGAGCTGATCGCCGGCGTGGGCCTCGGCGTGATCGTGCACCAGTTCTCCGGGACGCTGCCGGTCCTCGCGAACATCGACGAGAACCCGGTCTTCGACAGCATCAGCGATCTCGCCATCTTCTTTCTCATGATGCTGGCCGGCATGGAGCTTCGCCCGCGGGAGATGGCAGAGGCAGGCAAGCGCGCCACGGTCATCGCGGTGGGCGGCATGCTGGTGCCGCTGCTGGCTGGATTTCTGATCGCCGTGGCCTATCTGCCGGAGTCCGATGTGTGGCTCGCGCAAGGGATGTTTCTTGCCGTGGCCCTCGCCATCACCGCGGTGCCGGTGGCCGTCCGGGTGCTGATGGACCTCGGGCAGCTGGACACACCGATGGGGCGCACCATCATCTCCGCGGCGGTGGTGGATGACGCCATCAGCCTGATGCTCCTTGCCATCCTGACCGCCGTCATCGAGCAGGGCACGCTCCCCGGAGGCGTCGGGCTGATGTTCATCCTGGGCAAGATCACCCTGTTCTTCGCCGTTGCGGTGCTTATCGGCCAGTACGTGTTTCCCATGGTCGGTCGGGTGCTGACGCAGATGCACATCGAGGAATCCGACATCAGCTCCCTGCTGATCGCTGCCCTGGCCTACGCCCTGCTCGCCGAGTTCCTGGGGGTCCACTTCATCCTGGGTGCATTTCTCGCCGGTCTCTTCTTCGGGCGCCGCACCGTGCTCGATACCCAGTACGAGAAGGTGCACTCCCGGGTGAAAGGCATCACCACCGGGTTCTTCGCGCCGATCTTCTTCACAGGCATTGGGCTGCACCTCTCCGGGGCGGCGCTCTGGCAGACACCCGTCTTCGTCGTGATCCTCATTCTGGCTGCGGTGCTGAGCAAGCTGATCGGTGCCGGCGTCGCCGCGCGTCTGGTCGGCATGGACCGGCGAACGTCCTTCGCCGTGGGCACGGCGATGAGCTCCCGGGGCGCCGTGGAGCTGATCATCGCCGACATCGCGTTGCAGGCCGGACTGTTCACGATGCCGGACCCGCCGCCGCCGGTGGTCGCGAACCTGTTTTCCTCGGTCGTGATCATGGCGATAGGTACCACCATCCTCGCACCACTGATCCTGCGCCATCTGTTCCGTGAGCCGGCAAAGCCTGGAGGCGGTTGAATTGGCCGGACGTGCATGTGTGCACCAGCGTGCGCGGCGGGGCATTCATTCCGGCAATCCCGCGTCGGATCCGCGCATGAGCTTGCGAAACTCGGACCCGGACATCTCGATCAGACGAGCCCGGTCTCCGACCTCCAGGTAGACCGGATCCTGCTCGAGCAGGCTCTCGTCCAGCAGGACGGGCAGCCCGTAGGCCTGGGCGCAGGCCGGAACCGCGTGCTCGGCGCAATCGGGGAACCACCGGCGTACTGCGTCGCGATCGGCCAGCGCGCACATATGGCCCAATCGCCGCCGCAGCGTCCCCAGCTCTAGCCTCTGCGTGGCGGGCAGCACCGCCACCAGATAACTGTCCCCGTGGTCACTCACGGAGCGCACCAGAACGGCCTTGGCCAGATGATCACCCGGGACGTGGGCGGCTTCCGCGGTCTGGCTGCTGGTGGGCTCGGGCTGATGCACCACCGTCCGATACCGGAGGCCACGCGCCTCGAGATACTCGATCACCGTGCTCGCAATGGCCATCCGTACGCCACTCTCACAGGATGTATCGGTCGAAATCACCGTAGTGATTCCGGATCGGTCCCCGCGGAACCGCCAGACCGATCAGAGCAAGCCCCACCAACACGTCGAGGGCAATCCCCCAGCTACTGCCTCCCGCGAAGATGAACGGAGCGCCGATGAGGGCAACGCCGAGCAGCATGTTGATGAAGCGCAGCGGCCGGCCCATTTCCGCCAGCGCGGAGATGGAAACCACCACCACCAGAGAGCCGAGTACGTGATCGCTGTTCGCGAGCGGTACCGTCGTATCTGCAATCAGACGGGTGCACATGAGCCCGATGCCGAGGGCCGCGCTGACGATCAGCGTCCACGGTACCGATACGCCCGAGAACAGAGACTCGCCGAGCCAGCCGGCGATGCTCTTCTGCTGCTCGAGGATTCCAGGCTGCGGAACGCTTCCGGCCGCATCCGCAGCGGATCGGCTGCCCGCCTGCCATTGTCCGGGCGGCGCCTGAGCGTCGCCCAGCAGCAGCACACGGAACCAGGACGTACCCGCCTTCTGACGCTGCCTTAGGAACTGCAGCGTCGCCAGTATCTCGTCGAACGAGTACGGAATCTGCAGAAGCATGGCGGCTGCCGCCAGCAGGCACAGGCTGCACCAGGTCCCGATCAGGATCGGCTGGATGATGATGAAGTAGATGCTCACAGCACCCAGCGGAACGATCAGAATCCCGAAGAGCAGAACCAGCCACGGCATGGTCCGCCAGCGTCGCTGGGTGCCCACGACGCCCGCGAAGATCTCCAGCAGGTAGACGTAGGCCCCCAGACCCGCATCCGGTACGGGCCAGGCCTCGGAGATGCGCGAGGTGATGATCCGTTCCGTACCGTCGCCGAAGAAAGGGTCCCAGGCCGCGTCCGTCTGGCCCAGCTGGAAAGCGGCCAGATATCGCGATATGAACAGGCCGACCAGCGCAAGCCCGATGATGGGTAGCCGCTGCAGCCAGGTCGAGGGGGAGAACTCCCAGCCGGGAGGAATCGCCGTCGGGTCCGCCCGGGCCGCGATTCCCGGACCGAGCACCGGCCGCGCGCCCAGAGCCAGGCAGGCGACAAGCACGCCGACCAGCGTGTCGTTGAGATAGCTGGCGGCGCTCCCGGTGAGGAACACCAGCGGCGCGAAGGCGAGCGCGAGACCGAGCGCCGCGTTCAGCCAGCGTGCCCAGCGCATCCGTCGATTCAGCGCAAACGCGGATGCGACCATGATCGCCGCGCCGATGAGCACTTCCGTCCAGGCCAGACCCGGTGCGACCGCGCCGGCTGTCCAGGGGGTGACGACCAGCCAGCCACCCAGCGCAAGCGTGGTCAGGTGTACCCAGAGGAACTGCCGGTGCTCGTCCGCTTCCCGACGCTCCAGGACGTCCCGCCAGCGGTCCGGATCTTCATCCTGAGCTCTGTCGAATCGCGTCATCCAGGCCGGTGGCTGGAGGCCGTTCTTCTCGTAGAAACGACGCGGGTCCTCCTTGAGTCGGCGGAGGATGACCGGAAGCTCGTCCCGCAGCCGGTGGCGGGCACGAAACCCCAGCGTCTGCTCCGCACGGGTGGGGTCGATCTCGTAGTGATCCTCCGCCAGGTCGATCATGTACGGGCGGATGAACGGCTCATCGCCCTGGTCGATGCTGTCCGGAACCACTTTTTCCGTGGCGCGCATCATCTCCGCGCCCGCCTTGGCAGCAAGATCGGGCATCCGGGTCACGGGCAGCGGCTCCCCGAAGAGCCCCTGACTGATGGCGTTGTTGAGCGCCTGGTAGCTCATCACGTCCGCTTCCCCGATCAGCGCGACGTGCCGGTCCGGCAGTTCCTCCCGTTTGTCGACGGCGAGCGCAATAGCCTCCACCGCATCCTCCAGGTGCACGAATGCCTGTCCCGTGGCCGGATCACCGGCGTAGAAATGGCTGGTGAGCTCATGCTCGTAGATGCGCTTGATCTGGTGACTGAGCGTCGGGGAACCGCAATCCTGGTGATACAGACCGGCCAGCCGGAGCAGGGAGTACGGTATGGGTTCCCGGGTCCTGCCGGACTCGGCCAGCCGATCGACGGTCTTCACGATCGTCCGCTCAGCGGCCAGCTTGGAGATCGGGTAGGCCCATTTCGCCTCGAGCGGCGAGCATTCCTCGATGGGGATGCCCGGCTCCGTCGGCGCGTGGACCAGCATCGTGCTCGTGTAGACGAACCGTCCCACGTCGTAGTCGGCCAGCGCCTCCAGCAGATAGCGTGTGCCGTCCACGTTCAGCTTCTGATAAAGCGGGTGCGGTTCGCCGCTGAAATCGAAGTAGGCGGCCAGGTGAACGATCGCACCGATCCGGTTGTCGTAGCGTTCCCCGATGTCCGCGAGCGTCGACCGGATCGCTTCCGGATCGGTAAGGTCACACTCGCAATCGATCTCCGGCCCACCAAGGTCCAGACGCAGAACGGTGTGGCCCAGCTCTTCAAGCCTTGCGCAGAGCGTGTGCCCGATCAGACCGCCCGCGCCGGTGACCAGCACGGGTGCCTGATCAGCTCTGCCGGGCGCGTCAGTGGTCACGATCGATGCTCCCAGTGCGCTGGATCACGCACCGTCAAACGTCACGACGGACTTCACGTTGACGAACTCGCGGATGCCGAACTCGCCGAGCTCGCGCCCATATCCCGACCGCTTCACACCGCCGAAGGGCAGGCGTGGATCCGAGACGACCTGCCCGTTCACGGCTACCGACCCGGTGCTGAGCGATTGCGCCGCGATCCGCTCGGCGCGGGCCTCGTCGGCGCTGAACACCGCGCCACCGAGGCCGAAGGTGCTGGCATTGGCCAGTCGGGTCATGTCGCCCTCGTCACGAGCCCGCATGACGGCCGCCACGGGTCCGAACAGCTCCTCGTCTGCGGCGGGCATCCCGGGTCGCACGTCGGCCAGCACCGCAGGTACGAAGTAGGCGTCGCCGCCGGCGCGCCCGGGCTGCGGATCCGTGATCATCCGCGCGTCGGCATCCACGCTGCGCTCGACCTGGCGAGCGAGGTGGTCGGCGAGATCCACGCGCGCCAGCGGACCGATGCGATTGTCCCGATCCATGGGATCGCCCATGGGAACGGAGAGCATCCGCGAGCACAGCGCCTCCAGAAAGGTGTCGTACACGCCGTGGGCAACGATGAAACGTTTCGCCGCGATGCAGCTCTGACCACTGTTGACCAGACGCGCGGCAGCACACACCTCGGCAGCATGCTCGATGTCCGCGTCCTCGAGCACCAGATAAGGGTCGCTGCCCCCGAGCTCCAGCACGCTCTTCTTGATGGCACCACCGGCCGCAGCGCCGACCTTGCTGCCCGCGGTGGTGCTGCCGGTGAAAGTCACGGCACTCACCCGTGAGTCCTCTATGATCCCCCGCATACGTCCCGAGGAAACGAGCAGAGCTCGCATCAGGTTCTCGGGGGCGCAATCGGCGAATAGAGACTCGAGCGCCAGCGCGCAGCCCGTGACGTTGGAGGCGTGCTTGAGCAGCACGCCGTTACCGGCCGCAATGGCCGGTGCGGCAAAGCGGAACGTCTGCCAGAAGGGAAAGTTCCACGGCATGATCGCGAGCACCACACCGAGCGGGCGAAAGTACACGCGCGCACGCTTGGCATCCGTGGGTGCCTCCTGAGTAGCCAGAAACTGGCTCGCGTGCGTAGCGTAATAATCGCAAACCCATGCGCACTTCTTGACCTCCGCTTCCGCCTCGCCAATGGGTTTGCCCATCTCCTGCGTGATGGTGACGGCAAGCCGGGAGAAATTCGTTCGCAGCCCATCGGCAATGCGCTCGAGGACGGCGCTGCGTTCCGCCAGCGTCGAGCGGGCCCAGCTCCGCTGCGCGTCGAGCACCTTGTCCATGATCACCCCCACCTGGGCGTCGGAATGCTCGGTGTAGGACTCGAGCGTCGTACCATCGTGCGGGTTGACACTGGTGAGCTGGCCTGGCGCGTCTGTAGTCATCTTCTCGCAGCGCTCCTCGTGATATGAATGGGTACGCAATGCGCGGAGGATCCGTTACGAGGCGGTGCAATCCGTGTACCAGCAGGCCCGTCCGGTGCTCAGGCCCACGGACACGGCTGGGCGCCTGCCGGCTTGCAAGTTTTGCAAGGGCATTTGTAGATTCTGCCCCGTCACGGGAGGTTTTCGATGCAGACGGATAGTGGGCTCTCGATCACGGCGGACGGGCGGCAGGTCCAGCTCTCGAATCCGGAGAAGCGCCTGTTCCCCGAGTCCGGCATCACGAAGAGGGATCTGGCCGAGTACTACCTCAGGGTGGCGCCGTACATGCTGCCGTTCGTCCGGGAACGTCCTCTGACGCTGCAACGCTTCCCGGAGGGCATCGACAAGGACGGGTTCTACCAGAAGCAGGCGCCCGACTACCTGCCCGACTGGATCCGAACGGTGCGTCTTCCGAAGTCCGACGGGCATACGGATCACATGCTGATCAACGACGCGGCGACCCTGATCTGGCTCGCCAACCAGGCCATGATCACACCCCACGTCGGGCTGCACCGTGCGGACGATCGGCAACACCCCGACCAGCTGATATTCGACCTGGACCCACCCGATGCAACCCCGGACGCCTTTGCCGACGTACGATTCGCCGCGCTACGGCTGTCGGACGCCCTCACGGACCTCGGTCTCGTGCCATACGTCAAGACAACCGGCTCGAAGGGGCTGCACGTCGTGGTACCGCTCACCCGTACGGTCGACTTCGACGAAGCACGGGCCTTTGCACAGGAGCTGTCGCGGCGGCTCGCCGAACGTCATCCGGAGCGGCTGACCACAGAGCAGCGCATCGCCAAGCGCGGGCGTCGGGTCTATCTCGACTGCCTGCGCAATGCCTACGGACAGACGGCCGTCGCACCGTATGGCGTCCGCGCCAGACCCAACGCCCCGGTAGCCACCCCGCTCGAGTGGCACGAGGTGAATCGCGCTGAGCTGGGACCGCAACGCTACACCGTTCGCAACCTGTTCCGCCGCATCGGTCAGAAAGGCGCCTGTCCGTGGGCGGACATGCCAAAGCACGCCAGGGCGCTACCCGCCCTGCCGCCACGCTGACCGCGGCCGGTAATCCCGGGAGCGCGCAGCCTCGGGCCCTCAATCCGGCCGCTCTCTGACCACCGCCCGAGCGGGCTTGTCGTCGCGCAGACCCAGATAGCGCGGATGACGAAGACGCCCGTCGTCGGTCCACTCGGTGAACCCCACCTCCGCGACGAGCTTCGGCTCCACCCAGTGCACGCCATCCTCCGAGGGAGCGTCGCCACCCGCGAACGGCGGCGTCCCGCGCTCGATTTCGTCGAGCATCCCCCGTAAGCGCTCGAGCTCGGCCGTGTCGAACCCGGTTCCCACCTTGCCCGCATAGATCAGCGCGTCATTCTCGTAGTACCCGAGAAGCAGCGCACCGAAGCCGACCCGGGATCCGGCCGGATCGGTGAAGCCGCCGATCACGAGCTCCTGGCCGTTGCTGCACTTGAACTTGAGCCAGTCCCGGGAGCGTTTGTGCACGTAGGGAGCGTCCGCCCGCTTGGCGATGATGCCCTCCCAGCCTTTGGCGCACGCACTCTGCAGCAGGCGTTCACCCATCTCGTTGCGATGCGGGGTGAAGCGTAGCGGATCGTCGAACCGGAGCGCCTGCTTGAGCAGCGCCTTCCGTCGTCTGAGCGGTACCCGGGTCAGGTCCCAACCGTCGAGATGCAGGATATCGAAGAGGTAGTAGTAAACGGCGATGCCCGAGGCGCGCGCCTCATCGGCATGGTGAATTCCGAGACGTCCCTGCAGACGGCTGAAGCTCGTCAACGCGCCGTCGAAGGCGACGACCTCACCGTCGACCACGAAACGCCGGCAGGGCTGCGCCTCGAGCGCATCCACCAGCTCCGGATAAGTCTCGTTCAGGCTCTGGCGATTGCGGGAGCACAATCGGACGGCATCACCATCGCGGAAGGCGAGACACCGCTCCCCGTCGAGCTTGCGCTCGTAGATCCAGCCCTCATCCGAGAAGGTGTCCCGGGTGAGCGTCGCGAGCATGGGGGACGTCCAGCCCGGGACCGGCGCGCGACGCATCCCCTCGAGCCCCGGCTGGTCAGGATCGAGCGCCAGCATCACGACGAGCGCAGGACACCAGGCCGTTGGCCCGATCTTTGCTCTCCCTGATACGGGAAGATTCGATGATCACCACGGAAACCATGTTAGACGAGGGCGCGACGGGGTATCAAAAGCGTTTCGAAACGCCGGTGCCCCCGGACGAGGAGGGTGACGACGCACCGGAAACACCCCCGCCCTACCCACCCGATGAGGGCCCGCCGGCACCGGTCAAAGACCCGCGCCGGCCGCGGCCCGACGTGGAAGATCCCGAGCCGCGTCACCCTCAGCGCACGGAGCACACCCGATCCACCCGATACGAAGGAGGTAGACGATGACCCGTTCCAACGACCGTTCACGCAATCAGGGCGAGGGCGACAAGGCGTCGGCTCGCAGGTTCAACAGGGACAGCCGCGCCTTTCTCGACTCGAAGGAAGGAAAGGCCGCGTTGAAGAAGAAGCCGACCCGCACGGAGTCGGAGGCGAAGGCGGCACGACAGGCCGAGGAGAAGGCGCGCTCGCGGGCGAAGGAGCAGGACCCGCAGGTGAAGCGGGACTACGATAAACCCACACGGTAGGCGCACACGCCAGCCGCGCGCTCAGCGCAGCACGTACAGACACGACGTGACGGGGCGCTCGACCCGCCCCCCGAAATCCGTGTCGGCAATGCGCCTGAGCTCGCCGAGCACTTCGGCACGCCGCTCCGGCGGCAGCCGCGCAATGTTGGAGAAGCTTTCGTAGAGCCTCACCGTGCGCTCCCCGTCCAGCTCGATCGTCCAGCGTGACTCCCGGTACGTGACGTGCCGGAATCCGGCGCTCCGGGCATCCGCTTCCCGGGCAGCGCGGTCGAGGGGGAACGGCAGCCCTTCCGTTGAGCCCGAGGGCGATGTGGCGAGACCATGAAGGAGCGCATGGGTCGCCTCGTGAAACGGGTCCTCTCGACCGGGCTGATGAAACACGTTCCACATCAACGCGACCCCACCATCGCGCTTGAGAAGCGCCCGAATCCTGACGAGCCCAGATGCCGGGTCCAGCCAGTGGAACGACGTGGCCGCGACCACCAGATCGAACGACGCGGCATCGAGCACCGCATCCTCGAAGCTCGCGGACACCAGCCGGCAATCCGCATCTGCGGAGCCGATCAGCCCGTTCAGCACCCCGGCGAACCGCTCGTCCGGCTCCACCAGAACGAGCGGATCGACCCCGGCGCGCAGCAGGTGCCGGGTGGCGAGCCCCGAGCCGGCACCGATCTCGAGGGTCGCGGCACCCGGATACAGGACCTGCGCCTCGACCAGGGCGGTGAAGATCCAATCGGGGTAGTCGGGCCGGACCCCGTGGTAGCTCTCAGGATCCAATCCGAAAAGACGGCGACCTTCGCTGCGATCGATGGATTCGGGCATGCCTCACTCCAGCGCAGACGGCGAAGCGGTCTGCTGTCTTTTTCCGCCTGCCGTTCGTCCTGATAAGAAAGACGAGGAGCCGATCATGCCCGACACCACGCTCGAGGACGAGGACGCACAGACCCTGCGCACGCACTGGTTCCGCTACCTGGACACGCTGGAACCGCTGCGCGAGCCGCTTTACGGCTACTGCCGGAAGCTGACCGGATCCCCCTGGAACGCCGAAGACAACCAATCTCTGGCTCGACGAGCTGCGCCGGCAGGAACGCCTGTCCTTCGGCGGCGAGGCGCCCGAGCCGGCCCTGCCGGACGCCGATACCGCCGCGATGCGCGATGCAATCGCCTTTGGACGTGCGCACACCTCGAGGCTCGAGTTCGCCAGCCTGCTCCTGAAGGAGGTCTACGACTTCTCGCTCGACGATATCGCCGACTTCGCGGAAGCGATCAACAGCCGGGACGTGAACCGGGTCCTGGGGCCAATGGCGGAGACCCTGCAGATCGTCGTCTGCAATGTGGGTGGCGGCCGCGGGCGCAGCCGACTCTGGACGGAACCGAGCGTGCAGGGTGTACGAGCCGAGACCGCCGAGCTCTTCGGACGCAGCGTCGTGGTGATGATCCGCGACGGACATCTCTATGACGTGCTGCGCATCGACGAGGACGCCGGGCAGCTCACCCGCCTGACGGACTACTGCTACGCGCCCGAAGTGCTCTCTGAGGTGGCTGGCACCCCTGCGCCGCGTCCGCGCATCACCAGCCTTCGGACGTGCTGCCGGGTATGATCGACACCACGGCACTGCCCTGGCGGGCACCCTGACGGCCTCAGCCGCTGTAACAGGCCGTGACCGCCATCTCGCCGCGACTCTTCACCGCCCGGTACTTCTCGAAGAAGAGCGCGTCGACCTTCTTCGCATCCGAAGGCGCGTTGGACCGCCGATAGCGATCGTACTGACGGGGACCGCCGTTGTACGCCGCGTACGCGGCACGGGCCAGATTGTCCACGGACCCGGTGCTGCGATGCTCTCCCTTGCCTATGGCATACGTGATCAGGTGATGCTGCAGGATGTCGGCACCCGCCCGCGCGTTGTAGACGATATCCCAACGCAGACCCTGCAGATCGTAGAAGCCCCGCCAGACCTTGGGATTGATCTGCATCATCCCCACGTCGCCCGAGCCGGACTCGACCGGCACCCGCTTGTCGTTCCTGGCCACGAACTGACGCCAGCAGCTCTCCTGCCAGGCGGCGGCGAAGACCAGCAACCGGTAGACCTGATGGTAGCCGCCATCGAGGGGGTTCGCCCGGAGCTGCTCCTTCACCGCGTAGCTCAACACCTGACGCACGAGGGGCAGATACTCCGCCACGTCCCGGGACGTGGGCACCCAGCTGTTCAGTCGCTTCGCAATACCCGGATCGAAACCGGTGGCAGCGACGGCGGATGGAATGAACCAGTCGAGCCAGGATGTCTCGAACGTGTATTCAGGCGGCGGCAATGGCGCACCGAACCCGAACGTGCGACGAAGCTCCGGGTCCACCCCGTCATCGTGCCGAAGCGGATCGTCCGGATCCTCGGGAATGAGGACGCGGGCCAGCCGGCGCAGACCGTCGCTGGTGATCTCGATACCCGCCGACGGACCGAGCCGGTCCAGCGCCTCCAGAGCATCCCCGGCGCCGATGAAGGTGAGGTAGCGCAGGGTCACCGCCGGGTCGGACTGCTGACCGGCCGCGAGGCGCACGAGTGGCGCCAGGCTCTCCCAGGCATCGACGAACAGCGCCCGCGCCGGGTCCGCGCCTCCACGCTGGCGCTCGCCGAGAACGCGGATCAGCTCGCGCCGCAGAGATACCAGCACCTCGAGCGTCGTCCCCGCGTCTGAGACGTCGCCCTCCCGGTAGAGGGTCTTGATGGCGTAGGTGAAGAAGGCATCCACGTCGTCCAGCCGCTCCGAGAGCCGGGCGAGCTCTTCATCAGAGAGCACCGGCTCCACGGGCGCGGGGGCCGCCGCCACCGGCGTGAAGTCGATCCCCAGAACGATGGTGGCCCGGTCGCTGGCCATGCTGACCTCATCGATACCGGTCCGGCCGAGCAGCATCCTCGCCCTCCCCGAGCGCTCATCGGGGATCATCAGCGCGAGCAGGTTGTCGAGCTCGGCAATGGGCTCGGCGAAGCTCACGCGCGTTTCCTTGAGGCCAGGCGGCAGAAACTGATCGAGCCACTGGCCCACCGTGGTCGACACGGAGTCGGTGCTGCCGTCGGGCCTGAGCGCCCGCCAGGCGGTGGTACGCAGCAGCAGGCTGCGTCCGTCCGGCCCGACCACCGGCGTCTGGGTGAACTCGAGCTCGCCGCGCCAGTCCAGCACCAGCAGGCAGCGGCCACCGATCGCCTGACCGGCGCGCGCCGATGCGCGCGTTCTGAGCAGCGCCCGTCCTCCGGCAAGAGTCAGCCGAGGCTCGGAGAGCTCGAGGAAACGACATCCCGTCCCGTCGTCGTTGATCCGAACGCTCTGCCGTGCACCCGTGAACACCTGCTCACGCAGCACCGACTCGATGAACGCGGTATCCAGTGACAACGGCACCGTCACCCGCTCGGCGATCGCCGGCAGCGGGACCAGCATCGTGGCGAAGACGAGCAACCAGGGTGGTGGCCGAACTAGGCGCATCGAGAGACGCTGCTTTCCGCACGCCCTCCCGGGAAGGATTCGATCGGGTTGCGGTTCAGCTGACCTCCCGCAATCGGCCGTTCTCCACCTCGTAGACGAACCCTCGCACCTGATCTCTGTACGGCAGGTACGGACTCGCCCTGACGCGAGCCAGGGATTGACGCACATCATCGTCCACGTCGCCGAACGCTTCGAAGGAAAACGGCGGCCGGAGGCCGGTGTCGTGCTCGACGTGCTGCTTGAGGTCCGCATCGGTGAAGGTGAGCATTTCGCAGTCGGTATGGTGGATGAGCATGATCTCGCGGGTGCCGAGGAGCCGCTGCGAGACGGTGAGTGAGCGGATCACGTCATCGGTGACCACGCCGCCGGCGTTGCGGATCACGTGCGCATCACCCTCCACCAGGCCGAGCAGCACACCGGTCTCCAGACGGGCGTCCATGCAGGCCACCACCGCGATCTGTCGGACCGGCGGCATCGGCAGCGAGCCTTTGTCGAAGCCTCCGGCATAGGCGGCGTTGTTGGTGAGGAAGTCGTCAATCGCGCTCATGGCATCTCTCCAATCCGTGCCGAAGCATAGTGTGCCACCTCACGGTCGTCGACCCAGGCAGCGCGGCGCTACGGAAACCTGGCGGCCGCGTCCTCGGGCGGCAGGCGGGTCGTGTTGGCCACGAAGCTGATCAGATGGTAGTTGCCGACGAGGGCCATGATCTCGAGCTGCTGCTCCAGGTTCCAGATCTGCTGGAACTCGGCGTAGCTGTCGTCTTCGATCCGCGCACGGCAACAGAGGTCGTCCACGCAGCGCAGCAGGCAGCGTTCCGACGGCGTCCAGCTACCGGTATCCGGAGTGCCGAGACGCGTCGCCGCCACCTCGCCGTCCGTCAGACCCGCCGCGCGCGCGAAGGCGCTCACGTGGACGCCCCACTCGTACTCGCACTCGAGGTTCGCGGTGACCCGCAGAATCACGAGCTCCCGTTCCCTGAGCGAGATCGGGCTGTCCCGGTCCAGGAGGTTGATCGCGCCCTTGCCGCCCAGGAAACGCAGGCTCCGCGCGAACACGCGGAAGAGGCTCAGGATGTATCCGCTGCCGTCCTGAGGATAACGTTCGAGTATGCGGGCCACCGGGTCGGGAAACGGCGGCTCCAGGGGTTCGAGGACATGTCGCATTCGTGGCTGCTCCGAGATGGTGGATCTGCTAGGCTGCTACTCTATCTGTAGCATTTCGAGGTCAGGATAGCGCTACATAAACTGTAGCGTCAACTCCCTGGAATGAAAATTGACGAAATCCGAGAAACCGGTTCGGGGATCCCGCACGGGACGTCCCATCATGCGCCTGCTGGACGTGCTCGGGCGCCGCTGGTCGCTGCGCATCCTGTGGGAGCTGCGCGATGAGCGCCTGACCTTCCGGGAGCTGCAGGCGCGCTGCGACGACGTCTCTCCCACCAGCCTCAATCAGCGGCTGAAGGAGCTGCGCGCGCTCGATCTGGTGGATCACGACGACGCCGGGTTCGGCTATACGCGCTGGGGCCGGGAACTGGGCGAGCACCTGATACGCCTGTCCGACTGGTCCAGACGGTGGGACAGGGAATCCCGCCGCTGAAGCGTTTTGCCGGGGGACCTAAGTCTCATACCATCGAGTCGCAGGGAGGGAGCAGGTCATGAATGGTGAGCATCTGTGGGAAGCGATCGGCGCCATCGGTGAGCTGCTCGGCGCGATCGGGGTGATTCTCACCCTCGTTTATCTCGCCGTGCAGATCCGTCAGAACACCTCGGCCATGGCGGAGGGGCGTCGGCTCGCCCTGGCCCAGGCATACCAGCAGCGCGCGGACGGTCTGTCGGCGATGATGGTGCAGGCCTGTAACGGTCCCATCGGCGGTATCATCGTCAAGCTCACGGCCCTCGGCTATCCGGAGAACGTGGAGGCGCTGGAGCAACTGACCCCTGAGGAGCTGGGGCGATTCCGACAATGGCACATCGCCCAGCAGACCCACTGGGACAACATCTACCACCAGTACCAGCAGGGCTTCGTGGATTCGGAGTACTACGAGCAGGC
>JASFLG010000043.1:0-14618 GCA_050118205.1 Pseudomonadales bacterium | reverse complement strand
AGCACTGCCGCACTGACGAATATGATCAGGAACCCGAAGTAGGCGGATGCGAGCGCATCGAATGCCTCCAGCACGAGACCTGCCGCGATCAGCGCGGAGAAGTTGGCGAAGCTCGACCAGCGCGTGCGCAGCGCGAAGAAGCGACCGCGCCGGTTCTCCGGCACCAGATCTCCCATCAGGCTGCCCCATTGGGGCGAGCCGAGGTTCGGACCCGCGAAGTAGACGACGGCGCACACGATCAGGATCGGCAGCGACCAGTCCGGAAAGACCAGCGGCAGAACCGCCAGTGGCAGCAATACCCCGGCCTGGACGAGGGCGCCGGACACGATGATGCCCCGCCGCCGGCCGAGCCAGCGTCCAGCCCAGGCCGATGCGATCTGCATGAACGAGGCAAGCAACGGCGGCAGCGACGCCAGCATGGCCACCTGGGTGGTGCTCGCTTTCAGAAACACCGCAAACGCCGAGAAGTAGCTCTCGGCGCTGCCGATCATGGCCGAGTAATATACGCCGTCCCATAGAGAGTGCCTGAGCGAATCCTCGACGGCGGGGCGATCGGCCCGCGGCCTGGACGGTGTGCGGCTCATGCCGTTGCCGGAAACGGCGCCGTCGACAGGTGCTGCTCGATGAAGTCCTGGAATGAGGGATGAAACTGATCCTTCAGTATCTGCCAGAACCGGACACCGAGGGCATTGCCCACCGTGTATCGGATCTGCCGGATCAGCGCCTCCCGATCCGGCTCGGGCAGCGCGGCGGCACTCAGAATGGAGGCGGCGAGATCCTGGATCGCCATATGTGTAACTCCCGTGGGTTCGGCAGCGCGGTCAGCCTCTGGAGCCGAGATCGGCGCGCAGCGACTCGATCACGTCCCTGAACACCTCGCGATTCTCCGGGCTGAGAGAGGCCAGCGTTTCGTGCGCGCTCAGCATTCTCTCGCCCTGCTCCTCGGCTTCCTCGTTCGCCTGCTCGAGGGTGTGCATCTCCGCAGGCAGCGGCTCAGTGACGAGGGTGCAGTGACTGAGCACGCCCTCCATGCTGAGCTCTTCGAAAAGGGCACGAACCCTGGACGACACCCGTTGCAGCTTGACCGCGTCGGGTCTGAGCGAGACGATCTCGTGCAGGGTTCCGAGAAACGTGCTGTCCAGGTACTCGCACACGCCCAGGTCGATGGTCAGGTCCTGGTACCGCTCGAGTAGCCGGACCGCCGCCTCATAGAACGCCTTGCTGCGTATCCAGGTCGCGTTCCCCGCGATGCTGAGAAAGGCGTGCTTCGCCTCGACGCCCTCCAGCAGCCTCACCTGCTCCGTGAGCTCCGGTCGCTTCCGCTCGCCCGGGGGGCGTGTGTCGTCGAACCTGCTCACACCGTCGCCGCGCTCCAGGAGAATCATGGTGATGTCGTCCTGGTCGCCGCTGAGGTCTTGCGTCGCGGCCGCGTAGACCTCCGCCAGCAACTCGGTGCGATCCGGCTGTGTCCGCAGCACCTCTGCGATGTCCGTTTGCGCAGGGGACTCCGGGCCCCCTTCGATCACACCGTCCGTGTAGAGGAGCAGCCGATCGCCCACCTCCAGGTGAACGCTGCGCTCTTCATAGCGGGCGTCCGCGACGAGACCCAGCGCGGGACCGGTGCGCTCCAGAAACTGCGCCTCGCCCGCCCGAGGTGTTCGGATACAGGGCGGATGACCAGCGGAAGCGAGCCGGACGTAGCCGGTGCGTCGGTTGACGATCGCATACACGGCAGTGACGAACGCGCCGGGAGCGGAGACGCTCTCGTGCAGCCTGCGATTCAGGTTGCGCAGTACCTGATTCGGCATCAGCAGGTTGCCATTGTGGTCACGAAGTCGCAGGCGCAGCTTGAACAGCACCGCATGCATGGCGGCAGCGACGCCATGGCCGGCTGCGTCGGCAATCACCAGCCCCAGATGCTGCCGGTCGAGATCAAACACGTCGTAAAAGTCGCCACCCACGCTGCTCCCCGAGCGGTAAAGCGTCTCCACCACCCACCCATCGATCTCCGGCGGCTCCTGGGGCAGCAGCGCGTGCTGAATCATCTCGGCTCGATCCAGATCCGCCTGAATGATCTCCGCCTGCTCCTCGAGCATCCGGCACAGCTTCTCGAGTTGCTCCACCTTCTGAGCCAGGCGGGCGTTCGTCTCGCTGACCTCGCGGTACAGGCGCTCCCGATCCTTCTTCAGCCGGATCTGATCCAGGGCGTTGCGCACGGCCACCCTGACCCGGTGCACCTCGGGTGGCTTGGAGAGGAAGTCGAACGCGCCGAGATGCAGCGCGTCCACGGCGGCGTCGAAAGTCTCCAGCCCGGACAGCACGATCCACAGGGGCTCCGGACAATTGGCCTGGGCCCACCGCATGAGGTCGCGGCCATCCATGTTGGGCATCAGGACATCGGTCACGACCACGTCCACACGCCGGTCGGTCAGGACGCGTTGTGCGTCCAGACCATCCTCGACCTCGATGATCGTCTCCGGATCGAGCTCCGCGAGACCCTTGGAGACGAGCTTGCGGACGAGCGGATCGTCATCCACGATCAGGAAGGTGGGTCGCGTCTGCTCAGGCGGTAGATTGTTGCTCATTGCTTCGGCTCACCTGGTGAGTTGCTAGAGTGCCGGTCCCTTCTCGAGCGCCTCGACGACGCGCCGGACCTCGTCCTCGACATCCGGAACACGGTTCGCTGCTTCGCCGAACTCGGACGACCGGGCGAGCGTCTCGAGCTGGAGAGCGCGCTCGGCGAGTGCGGTCGCGCCGAACAGCCTGGCCGAGCTCTTCAGGGTGTGTGCCGCACGCGTCAGTGCTTCGTCGTCTGCCTGTGTGACCGCCGCCCGGATAGCCTGCAGGTGCCTTGCGCTCTCGCCGGGAAAAAGCTCGATGAGCTCCCGGAGCAGCGATTCATCGCCGCCCGTGAGGTTCTGCGCGACGCTCCAGTCCACCGGATTGCTGCTGTTAGTGGGTTCATCCGCCATCACGGCGCTCCTTCCTGGTTTCACGGGCCTGTATCATGAGGTTCGACCTCCGCGGGCGCGGCGTCCGTGTAGCTTTCGATCAGCGCCCTCAGCACGGCTGGATCGAACGGCTTCGAGACGTAGTCGTCCATGCCAGCGGCCAGGAACCGCTCGCGATCACCCTTCATGGCGCTGGCCGTCATTGCAATGATGGGCGTGTGTGGACGACCCGCTTCGGTCTCCCTGCGGCGCGCCACCCTGGTGGCGTCCATCCCGTCCATGCCCGGCATGTGAACGTCCATGAGCACCAGGTCGTAGTCACCGTTCGCGAGGGCATCGACCGCCTGCTGACCCTCGGAGACCACGTCCACTCTATGTCCCCACCTGCCAAGCAGCCCGAGGGCCACGCGCTGGTTGATGGTGCTGTCCTCGGCGAGCAGGATGTGCAGTCCCTTGCCGGCAACGGTCTCTGGCTCCGTGCGATCCGTCTTTCGTTCCACCCGCTCCCCCAGCACTTCGCGCACGGCGTTCAGGAGTTCGGAGGCGATCACAGGCTTCACCAGGTATTTGGCCACGCCGAGCGCTTTCGCGCGACCGCGCTCGCCCGGCTCCAGGCCGGACGATGCGACGATGATGGCGGGACGTGGAACGTTCGCGCCGGCATTGATCTTCTCGATCAGCGCGAACCCGTCCTCGTCGGGCATCATCACATCGACAATCGCCAGCGCGAACGGATTGCCTGTTGCGGCTGCGTCGCGCAGCGCGTCCATGGCCCCGGCCGCGCTGTCCGCGACGCTCGGTGCCATTCGCCAGCTGCGCAGCGCCTCTTCGAAGATGAACCGGTTCGTGGCGTTGTCGTCCACCACCAGCACCGGCAGACCTCGAAGCGCCTCGAGCTCGGCGACGGCCGGACGCTCCGCCGAGAGAGGAAACTCCGCGGTGAAGTAGAACGTCGACCCTTCCCCTTCCTGACTGCGCACCCAGATCTCGCCGTTCATCATGGACACGAGCTGTGCGGAGATTGCGAGACCCAGGCCGGTGCCGCCGTAACGGCGCGTGACCGATGCGTCTGCCTGCTGAAACGCCTCGAAGATTCCGGCCTGTGCCTCCGCGGCGATACCGATCCCGGTGTCGCTCACTGCGAACTGCAGACGCACACGGTCGGCGGCCGGAGGTGGGTCGGAAAGGGTCACGTCGATGACGACCTCGCCCGCGGGCGTGAACTTGATAGCGTTGCCCGCCAGATTCACCAGGACCTGCCGCAGGCGGGCGGGATCGCCGATCAGGCGGTCCGGAACTTCCGGCGCCACCCGGCAGGCCAGCTCGAGGCCTCGTTCAGCCGCCCTCAAGGCGAGCAGCTTCGCTGCGCCGCCAACGCTCTCGGAGACGCTGAAATCGATCGCCTCCAGCTCCAGCCGGGAGGCTTCGATCTTCGAGAAGTCGAGAATGTCGTTCAGCAGGTGCAGGAGGGCATTTGCCGACTCCTGAATCATGGTGAGCTGCTCCTGCTGCTCCTCGCTGAGATCGGTTGCCCGCATGAGCTCGGACATGCCGATGATGCCGTTCATGGGCGTGCGGATCTCGTGGCTCATGTTGGCAAGGAACTCGCTCTTTGCCCGGTTCGCCCGTTCCGCGGCCTCCTTCGCGGCCTTGAGCTCGATCTGAGAGTCTGCCAGGTCCCGCGTGCGCTCCTCGACCCGGACCTCCAGCTCGTCTCTCGCGCGGATCAGCGCCTGACCACGTCTCTCTATCTCGCTCAACATCTGGTTGAACGCAACGGTCAGCGTGCCGAGCTCATCCGATGACAGCTTCTTTGCTCTGGCTCCGTAATCTCCGAGGGTGAAGGCCTGAGTCACCTGAACCAGCTCGTGCACGGGTCGACTGAGCTGCCGGCCGAATCCGGTGGCGGTCACCAGCGCGACCACCAGTGCTGCCACGAAGACGCCGAGACCGATCAGCAGCCTCTGACGCAGCGCCTCCCGGGTGTCGGCGAGACTCCGTCGCAGGTACAGCGTGCCCAGCTCGTCATCGTCCAGTATCACGGATCTCGCCAGGTCGACGTGGTCCCTGCCGAAGCGGACGCCTTCCATCGGAGCGATGTCTGCGGGGGTGCTGTCCGCGACGCCTTCGCGTAGGTACCGGGCGAACACGGATCCATCGCTGGTGCGTACGGCAGCGAGCAGGATCTGCGGATCGTTGGCCAGCAGCGCCAGGCTCTGCCGGGCCGTCTTCGCGTCGTCGAATGCAACCGCGGTCGCAATGGTCGGAACGAGCTGGTCGGCGTGGTTGTTGAGGCTCTCGGACACGCGTTGCCGGTCGAGCAGGGCGTCGTACCAGGTGAGGGCGATCAGGGCGAGCGCGAGAGCGACCGTCGCGGCGAGCATCGCCTGCAGGATCAGCTTTGCCCGAAAGCTCATCTTCTCGTAGAACCTCATCGGGCCTCCTTCGGCGCGTCGACCAGCATTACCGAATCCAACCCCAGAAAGCGCGCGCTGAGCGTGACCCCCGCGGTGCGCATGGCATGGAGGTTCACCCTGATGCGTACCTTGCCCAGGCGGCGGTCGATCCTGAACTCTACAATGCCGCCACGGTCGGCGAAGCCTTCCATCTCGCTGATGGTGACGATTGGGCGATCGGCGAGCACCGGACGCAGTCTGTCCCACTCCCTCTCGGCGTCCGCAGAGAAGAACAGCATGGCGCAGGTGAGGATCTGGACGTCCTCCGGGGCCGAATCGAGGTCCAGGAGCTCGATGGACCGTCCCTGTGCGAGCAGGCCTTCACCCGACTGCGTGCGTGACCGGATCGGGCTCATGACCCCATTAGGGTCCCGGCCAACCAGACCAATGCGGATGGGATTGTCGGTCTCCGAGTCGTCCTGGCCCGGCCAGTCCGTGAGGGCCGCGATGTGGCGGACGAATGCGGCCATCACCGCCGCTGCCTTGGCCTGATCAATCTCGGCCCCATTTGCGTCCGCGCCTGCGAGCAGGAGTCCCAGGAGCGCCGCACAGACCGTGTTGCGGGACATGGCCATCACGTCAGAAACGGTAGCCCAGATCGATGCCCCAGGTGCGAGGGGCCCCGTGGGATCCGCGGATGCCGGCGGAGTTCGCGACAATGTCCGTGAAATAGTCGTCCTCGTTGGTCAGGTTGCTGCCCCAGAGCGAGAGGGACCATCGTTCATCGGGCGCGGTGAGGGTGGCACGTGCCGAGAGGAGTCCGTAGCCATGCTGAGCCAGACGCTTCGACGTGGGATCGGCAATCAGATCGAAACGGTAGTCGTCCTTGTAGGCATAGCTGATGACCAGCGGAACGGTGAACGCCCCGATGGGCATCCGGGCCTCCGCGCTGACGAAAAGAGACAGCTCCGGGGCCCGCAGCAGGGGCTCCCCGCGGGCATCGAAAAATACCGGGCTCATGCCTGGCACCGAGGGGTCGCCGGTGAGCGCCGCGTTGAAGACCGTGGCCAGCGCATCGTATCTCCGGTACTCGCTGTCGAGCAGGCTCAGGCCGGCGGTCAGGGAGAGTCGGTCCGAGGCGATCCACGCGAAATCCAGATCAAGCCCGAGGGCTTTGGCGTCCGCCGCGTTCTCGGTGATGTTGATGCCCGAGCCGGAGACGGCCCGGGTCACCTGAAGGTTTCGATAGTCGTAGTAAAACACCGAGCCATTGAACTGCAGCCGGTCGTCCAGAACGGCCGTCTTCCAGCCGAGCTCCACCATGTCCAGCACCTCGGGATCGATGGGCCGGCCGCCATTCACGCTGGCGGCGTAGTTGTAGCCACCGCTTTTGAATCCGCGGGCATAGCTGACGTAGAGCATGCCTGGCTCGATCCGGCGAACGAGGGTCAGTCTCGGTGTCAACTCGCTCCAGTGGTCGGTGTCCGAGAAAGGCACAGGCGCCAGGGTGACCGGTGCGATCGATGACGCGGTAACCTGGACCTGCTTTTCTTCATAGCTCCAACGCGCCCCGACGACCACGGACCAGCGTGGATTCACCTCGTAGCTTGCCTGACCAAAGATCGCAAAAGCCGTCGTCTCCGCCCGCTGATCGCCCTGGGACTCGAGTTCCGCGTTGCGGTCCAGCACGATCTCGAAGTCCGCGGTCTCATCGAAGAAGTAGGCTCCTGCGATCCAGCGCCAGGGCCCCTCCGCGACGGACAGCAGCTGCAGCTCCTGGGAGAAGGCACGGGCATCCTGCGGCACCCGAACCGCGTCGAGCACGGCAGCGCTGGTGCCGTCGGCATCGGAGTTGGCCTCCTGCGCGAAGTCGTGATAAGTGGTGATCGACACCAGATCCGCGCCAGACAGGCTGACATCGAAGCGGAGGTCCACCGAGGACTCCTCGTCATGAATCTTCGAGTCGATGGCAGTCGCGACCTGGTCGGCCTGTTCGCCGCTGATGCCGCCATCCGCGATCCCCAGGTTCAGTCCCGGCGGGCTGAGATCCACCAGGTCGTTTCCGAAGTTGTCGTCCTGCTCGTAGTACTGCACCGTCAACAGCGAGCTGACCCGATCCGACAGGTCCCACCGTAGCTTTCCGCGCAGGACGCCGACGTCGCGGTCGTCGAGCTCCGGGATGCCGTCAGGGTCGAGATTGTCCGCGTAGCCGTCGCGCTTGCGGACCAGTGCCGTCCAGCGCGTCGCGAATCCGTTGCCGAGCGGCACGTTGATCGTTCCGGAGGCGGCGCGCAGGCCGTAGTTGCCCAGTGTGCCTGTGATCGATCCGGACAGCTCGTCGGTCACGCCCCGGGTGACGACACGGATCGCACCGCCCGTGGCGTTGCGTCCGTACATGGTGCCCTGCGGGCCGCGGAGCACTTCGATTCGCTCGACGTCGGCAAGCTCGAACATCGTCGCCTGCGCGCGCGCGACGTACCGATCATCGAGATACGTCGCCACGCTCGGCTCCAGACCCGCAAATGCGAAGCGGGTACCCACGCCGCGAAGGTACGGTTGAGCGGATGATCCGGTGTTGTTGAAAACGAGACCGGGGGTCACGCGTTGCAGCGACTGGGTGTCGTGCACGTCGTACACGGCGAGATCCGTGCCGGAGAATGCGGTAATGCTGAGCGGGACGTCCTGCAGGCGCTGGCTTCTCTTCTCGGCCGTCACGACCATCTGCTCGAGCCGCTCCAGCGGCAGCTCGAAAAGGTCGTTCTGGTGTTCAGCTTCCGCAAAGGCGGCCTGCGGTGTCGCGGTGCAGCCAATGGCAAGCACCAACGCCGGCGCGTACCGGTCCCCCTTGCGCATGACGTCCCCCACCACGCATCGGAAAATCAGTCTACCGCAACTGAAAGGGCGATTCCCGGGAGCGGTTCTCTCCGTGGCGTCGCTTCCGATCAGGGTGAGGCGATCCGGTGGATACGTTCGCAGGCACTTCCGGGAAGGCGAATGCTCGATCGTTTTCGGGTGTACGGCTATGCGTTTCGTGCCCGTAAACCCCACCGGGGTTAGCATGCGCACATCCGGGAGGTTGAAGGGGGCTTCGCGTGGATCCGTCGATCACTCTGTGGGGCGCAGGGACCAGCCGCACGCTGCGCCCGATCTGGGTGGCCGAGGAGCTGGGCCTGCGCTATGTCCTCAAGCCCATCGGTCCACGTACCGGCGAAACGCAGAGCGCCGAGTACACGGCGCTCAATCCCAAGCAGAAGATTCCGCTGCTGGTCGATGGTTCGATTTGCGTCACCGAAAGCCTGGCCATCTGCCGCTACCTGATCGAGGCCTATCCCGGTGACGCCATAGCCCGCCCGGTCAGCCTCGCCGAGCGTACGCGCGAAGACGAGTGGTGCTGCTACCTCTACGGTGAGCTGGACGAGACGAGCCTGTACGTCATGCGCCGGCACGGCGACCTGGGTCACCTCTACGGTTCGGCGCCGGCGGTGGTGGCCGCGGCGGGTGAGTACGCAACGCGCCACCTGGGGGTGGTGGCCCGGCTGCTGGACGGGCGCGAATACGTCACCGACCTCGGTTTCGGTCTCGCCGATGTGCTTCTGGTGACCTGTCTCGACTGGGCGCTGGCATACGGACTGACCTTGCCTGGCGAGCTGGCGGACTACAGGTTAGGCATCGCCGGGCGCGACGCCTATAGGCGTGCCATCAAGGTGAATTTCGGAAGCGCACCACCCGTCGCCTCCGGCTGAAGCGCTACTCGATCGGCTCCCGTGGAGGCCGGCTGCTGAAGGGCCCTCGAGCGCCTCAGGTCGCGGATTCGGCACGGGCCGTGAAACGCTCGGAGAGTCGCGCGACCTGCGGCGGCAGCTCGTAGTGGTGCGGCGTGTAGCCGGGCATCATGCTCACCACCCGCGGCACCATGCGCATCGCCACCCTCTGGAAACGGTCCCGCAGACGGATGCGGCAGGCGTCACCGTAGCGCGGCACGTCTGCGGCGGACATGATCCGGGTGCAGTCGGCGATGAACTTTGCCATGTGTGACTGGGCAACCCAGCACATGCGGGCACGGAACAGCCAGTCGCCGTAGAGGTGCTGATACAGGTCAAAAGCGACGTTGCGGTGCTCGATCTCCTCGAGCATGTGCCAGGTCCACAGCTCCCCGAAGCGCGGGTCGGTGTCCGGGTGCCGAAGCACGCCGCTCTTCAGTAGGTGCAGCGCCCCCTGCGTCGTGTTGGCTTCAAAGCCCTCGATGAATCCCAGGCGGTAGCGGTCGTCCTCGGCGTCCAGCATGCGCGCGAAGTCGGCCCGCAGCGCCTCGTAGCGTTCCGTCAGCCCGGGGTAGTCCTGCGCGAAGATCAGCGCGTTGAACCGCTCGTGCTGCTGGTAGTGCTGGGCTTCCTGACGGCAGAAGCGATCGACCTCCTCGGCGAGCTCGGGATCGGTGATGCGCGGCAGCACCCGCCGGGCGGACTTGACGATGAAAGGCTCGAGCAGGGCCACGTAGAGGCCGAGCCCCGTGAAGTGATAGGAGAGGGCGGTCTGGCCGGCCACGTAGATCGGATGGAAGTCGGCCTGGGGCACCTCGAAGCGCATGCGTCGGACGGGAATCGAATGCATGAAAGCGTTCCTGCGGATGCGGTGCCGCCCATGATCGGCCAATCCGCGGGCGGACGCCATCCCGGGCAGAATGTCCGTTTTCCCGAGAGAATGTTCCTGCAAGCTCGACGAGGGAGAAAGTCATGCATGACGGAGTATTCGGATTCCACTGGCTGTGGATGGTCGTCTGGGCGGTCGTTCTGATCGCGCCTTTCTGGAAGATCTGCGAGAAGGCGGGCTATTCAGGTGCGCTCAGCCTGTTGATTCTGGTGCCGCTGGTGAACCTGGCGTTCCTTTACTATCTGGGGTTTGCCCGGTGGCCCGCCGAGTCGCGGGACTCCGATCACGAGGCCTGATTGCGGCAGCCGAGCCTACAGACCCGCGAACCCCCACAGCAGGAAGCCAACAGACAGGACGAAACCGATCAGCGGGACCACGCGGGGAAAAGACAGCGTCTCCGGGGGCGCACGGTCCCGACCCTTGATCCGCCAGAGCGAGAGGTTGATCAGCGCGAATATGAACAGCATCAGCATGCTGGTGACGGTGGCGAGCTCGGCCAGACGTCCCCAGAGCGCAAGCCCGAGCACGAGTACGGCGACCACGGCGGTGCCGATGAGCGGCGTCCGAGTGCGCGTGCTCACGCGCCCGAGCCAGGCGGGCAGCTGGTGACGGGATGCCAGGCCATAGATCACCCTGGCGCCCATGATCATCTGGATCAACGCCCCGTTGACGATGGCGAACAGCGCAATCAGGGTGATGATCGTGGGAGCGCGTCCGGTATTGGCCTCGAACAGTGTCGCCATCGGCGCCGCGGAGCGCCGGAGTATCTCGGGCGGTAGAGAGAGCAGGGCCGAGACCATGAGCAGAACGTAGAGTGCCGAGGTGATTGCGAGAGTCAGCAGAATGGCGCGGGGGAGGACTCTCTGCACGTCCTTCACCTCCTCGGCCACGTCCACCATGTCCTCGAAGCCGATGAACGCATAGAACGCGAGGGTGACCCCCACCAGGGTCCCGAGCCACGGCGCGCTCTCGGTGCCGGGCAGGAACTCCGGCAGGCGCGCGGGGAGCGTAGTCAGCGCATCGGCGCTGATGATGACCACGAGCAGCAGCCCGCCGACCTCGAGCACGGTGATCAGCGCCGCCGCGAGCACCGACTCCGCGATTCCCCAGGCTGCCACCACCCCCAGGAACGGCACGATGAGCACGATGGCTCCGAGGCGGTGCAAGGGCAGGAACACCTCGAGGTAACCCGCGAACGCATTGACGATGGCGGCGGAAGAGACGATGGCGGTCACCACCACAAGGAGGCCCACGATGCGGGCGAGGCCTACGCTGCCGAATCCGTGCTGCACGTAGAGCGCGGCACCGGCTGCGCGCGGAAACCGGCCGGCGAGCTCGGCGAACGAGCAGGCGGTGAACGCGGCCAGCGCGGAGGCGATGAGAAACGACACGGGCGCGCCGTAGCCTGCAACCCCGGCAACCTCGCCGATCAGCGCGTAGATACCGGCGCCGATGGTGGTGCCCAGGCCATAGAGCACCATCATCGGCAGGTTCAATGCTCGACTCAGGGTTGCCGGTGTGCGCTCATTCGGGGTCACAATGCGGGTTCTGGCTCGCCGCCGGGCGATGCGGGTCGGATTATCTTTGCCGGACGATCACGTGGCAAACTGCGACGGCCTCAGGGAGGAACACCGGCGTGACCGACCCAGCCCCCGTATGGATCCATCCGAGCCACACCAACCCGACGGGCGAGACGCTGACGCCGGCGCAGGTGGACGCCTGGCGGCAGGGTGGATTCGCTTTCGTCTCGGGGCTGTTCGAGGAGAGGCTCGTTGACCGTTTGCGTGCTGATGCATCGGACGCATTTCCGCCCGCGGGCTCCAACGAGGCGGCCGCCATTCGGGACTTCGGCAGCGGCGGCCGACTGGTCTTTCCGTGCGCCAGCGAGGCGTTCAACGCCGTCACGCTGCATCCGCGGCTGATCGGCGCGGTGGCACGGCTGCTCGGGGTGTCGGTCACCGACGTGCGCCTCACCCAGTCGGACCTCTGGTCGAAGTACGGCCGGGAAGGATCGCGAGGCGCCCCGGACAACGATGATCAGCGCATGCACGTGGATTACCCGAATCACTCGCTCGCGCACCCGCCCCCCTGGGATCGCCCGGAGGCGGTGGAGCTGATCCTCTATCTCGATCGGGTGGAGGACTGTGGGGGTGCCACGGCGCTGGTGCCGCGGCAGGGTCGGGAGGACCCGGCCTATCGCTGGCCGATCGTGGATTCTCCGGGCATCGGTGAGCTGGACTGGATCAACGACCGGACCCTTGCGGAAGCCGAGTTCGCGCGCCAGCGGCCGGGGCTCGCGGCCTGGCGTCAGACCCTTTACCAGCGTGAGCGACGCGTGCACTTCGCGCCCGGCGACGTGCTGCTGTATCGGCACGATCTCTGGCACCGGGGTACGCCGCTCAGGCCCGGCACCCGCCGTCTGGCGCACAACATCACCTATCGCAAAGCCGGCGCGGAGTGGATCAGCGTGCTGCATACGGGTTGGGCCTGGTCGGCCTATCGTCCCTCCCGGGTGCTCGAGAAGCTGATTGCCCGATCGACGCTCGATCAGCGCGCGGTGCTCGGATTTCCGCAGCCGGGGTCCGACTACTGGTGCCCTGCGACGGTGGCGGCTGTGGAGGCGCGCTACGGGGTCCTCGGTATGGACATGTCGCCCTATCGCGGATGAACCTCAGCGTTCGGAGCCCTGAGCCGAGCTCGATGAAGTGGTGGCTGTCGGGAAAGGGAAGCGCGTCGAGTATCCATCTGTAGATCGCATAAAATTCAATGAGTTATAAAACGAATCTAGAGTTCTCAGGAAATTGCTCTGTCGCGTCGGGATGCTATATTGGCGGGGTGTTCCAGGGAGAAGAGACGATGGCGGACAAGTCCAACGAAGCGGGAGGCCCGGCAAATCCCTGGGCCGACTTCGATCCGGCGAAGTGGCTGGAGCAGTTCCAGCTACCCGGCGTCGATGTGAGTCGGCTGGCCGAATCGGCACGCAAGGATCTCGAGGCACTGCAGAAGGCCAACCAGACGGCTTTCGAAGGTTGGCAGGCCCTGGCCGAGAAGCAGTCGGAGATTCTCCGGCAGACCATGGAGACATGGCAGGAGCGGGTGACCGAAGCGATCGGCAAGACGCCGCAGGAGAACCTGGAGCAGCAGTCGGAAGTCGCCCGTGAGTCGTTCGAGAAGGCGCTCGCCAACATGTCGGAGCTGACCGACCTCGCCGTGAAGTCCCAGACGGAGGCCATGGAGATTCTGCGCAGCCGGTTCGAGGAAAACCTGAAGACGCTGTTCGATCGAGATGACGACAAGGCCTGATCGGTCGCTCCTTGCCTGATGAATAGTCCGTAAATTCAGATAGATAGGCGCGATATCTAGAGCAATTATAGATTCTCGGGTACATGGGATGCCGATTCCGTCGAGGCGGCGTCCGGTTGATCCGGATCAAATCTCCCCGGACGTTCGGGCACTACATTCGGTGGTTTCGTGCAAATCGGAACCATGCCCATGAGCGCCATTCCCAAGAGCCGACCCGACCTGGGTTTCGATCCCGACGCCCTGCGCGACAAGTATCGCGAGGAGCGCGACAAGCGTCTCCGACCCGACGGCAACGAGCAGTACGTCGAGGTCAAGGGCGAGTTTTCGCACTACATAGACGATCCGTATCTCGAGGAGAGCATCGAGCGCGAGCCGCTCTTCGACGAGGTGGAGGTGGCCGTGATCGGCGGCGGCTTCGGCGGACTTCTGGCGGGGGCGCGTCTTCGCGAAGCGGGTGTGGACAGCATCCGCATGATCGAGAAGGGGGGCGACTTCGGTGGCACCTGGTACTGGAACCGCTATCCGGGCGCGGCCTGCGACATCGAGTCCTACGTCTACCTCCCGCTGCTCGAGGAGGTCGGCTACATGCCGGAGAAGAAGTACTCCACGGGCAAGGAGATTCTCTGGTACAGCCAGGAGATCGCGCGCAGGTACGGCCTCTACCGGGACGTGCTGTTTCAGACCGAGGTCACGGCCCTGCGCTGGGACGAGTCCAGCGACCGCTGGATCATCGAGACCAATCGAGGCGACGGCATGCGCGCCCGGTTCGTGGCCATGTCCAACGGCCCGCTGAACCGGCCCAAGCTGCCTGGCATTCCGGGTATCGATACCTATCAGGGGCACACCTTTCACACCAGCCGCTGGGACTACGAGTACACGGGCGGGAGCGCCGAGGGGAACCTGACCGGACTTGCAGACAAGACGGTGGCCATCATCGGCACCGGGGCCACGGCCGTGCAGTGCGTGCCGCACGTCGGCGAGAGTGCCAGGCACCTCTACGTGTTTCAGCGCACGCCGTCCTCCATCGACGAGCGTAACGACCGGCCGACGGACCCTGACTGGGCGGCGTCGCTGGAACCGGGCTGGCACCAGAAGCGCATGGACAACTTCAACATCCTGGTTTCCGGTGGGGTCCAGGAGGAGGATCTGGTGAAGGACGGCTGGACGGAGATCATCCGTAACCTCCTGTTCATGGTGAAGAACGAGGACGATCCGGATCTGTCGCCGGAAGCGCTCGCGGAAAAGATGGAGCTGGCCGATTTCCAGAAGATGGAGCAGATCCGCGCCCGGGTCGACCGCATCGTGCAGGATGAGCAGG
>JASFLG010000042.1:0-14721 GCA_050118205.1 Pseudomonadales bacterium | reverse complement strand
GTCTTCGATGCGGACGAGGAGAACGGCGTCATCATCAAGTGGGAAGGTGATACGGACATCGTCCACGGATTGGAGCCGTTCGCCCACCTGTCCAAGCCGCTGGAACGGTGGGCGTACGATGAACGACTCCTTGCACCTGCGAGGAGCATCCTCGGTTGCGAGACGCCGATGCTCTTCACCGAGAAGCTGAATCTCAAGCGGCCGTTCCACGGCGGCCGGAACCCCCTGCACCAGGACTATCCGTACTGGATCGATGTGGCGGAGAACGCAGAGGAGATCGTCACGGCGATGCTGTTTCTCGACGACGCGACGCTGGAGAACGGTTGCCTGGAGGTGATTCCGGGCAGCCACCGGCAGGGCCTGTGGGACCGCTCGGAGAACGAGGATCCGTTTGCGCGCAACGAGCTCGACGAGAGCGGAATCGGGGAGCTGCATGTGGTTCCGCTGGAGGTGCCCGCCGGCTCGATCGCCCTGTTCGGTCCGATGCTGGTGCACAAGTCGGCGCCGAATGAGTCGGCGCGGGAGCGGCGCGCGCTGCTCTACAGCTATCAGCCGCCGGGACGCATCACCCAGCTCGAAGCCCTGCGCAGAAATCTTGCGCGGCAACGCAGGGCAACCGGCCGGTAGAACCGGACGGGTCGTGGCTGCTCAGCGGGTGTCGGGCACGAACGTCTCGCCCGTGAACTGATTGACGTAGATTTTCCAGGAATAGTGGTCGCCTTCCCCCCTGGTGCCCACCGTGCGCAGATGCTGGGTGAGAATCCGGCGCCAGTCGGGACCCAGGTTTGCCGGCGTCATGTGCGGCGTCTTGCCGTGATGAAACGTGACGCTGCCGAGCCGGAGGGGACAGGCGACGGCGCGGCGTTCGTCGGGTTCGCAGTACAGGAGGTCGCTCTGCACGTTCTCAGGTTGTTTGTGCGGGAGAATGCCGAGACGGTGCCCGCCATCGATGAAGTGCATGCAGCCGTTCGTCTCGTCCACATCGTGAAACGGCATCCAGCAGGTAATGCCCCGCTCATCCAGATTGCGCCCCCAGTAACCCTCGTCCTGATGCCAGTAGGTCGGCGAGCTGGCCCCGGGGGGCTTGGCCAGAAACTGGTCGTACCAGAACTCCAGGTCGGATCCCATGAGCGCAGCGCCATACTCGATGGCCCACTTTCGGAAGGGACTGTCATTCAGATCGGGCCAGTATCGGGTGGGACTCGCCTGCACGATGCGGAAGGCGCGCTGTTCCCGCGGCGTCCCCTTCTCCCAGGCCCAGTCGAATGCCATCGTGTCGCGATGCGCTAGGATCTCGTCGCAACGCCGGACCAGCTCGGTCAGATCGGCCGGATCGATGGCGTCCTCGACCACGATCCAGCCGTGCTCGCGAAAGAACGCCACATCCGCTGGCGTTGCTTCAGGGTAGGCCATGCTGTCGGTCCTCGATACGCCTCAGAGCTCGATCAGTTTACCGTCGGCCACATAAAACACGGGCGCCCGCCCGACCGCGGCGCGGTGCGCGTCGGCCCACGGCATCTCCGCGGGCAGCGCCCGACGCACCGGCGGCAGCTCGATCTCGATCGGAAATGCCAGTCGTGGTGAGTCGGTGTCGTTGCGCGCGGTGTAGTGCAGTGTCTCCGGGTGATGGAAGGTTGCGCCGCCTGCCTTCAGCGGGCACGCGATGGCTGTATCCGGGTCCACGCCGCCGACCACCTCCAAGAGGTTGTGCCGCGGCTCGTCGACGTGGCGGTGGGGCAGCAGGCCGCGTCTGTGAGAACCGGGCACGAACTGCATCGTCCCCATCTGCACGGGCACGTCGTGTAATGCCAGCCAGCAGCCCAGCGCCTGGAACTCGAGCTCGGGCGGCCAGTACGCGTGGTCCTGATGCCACGGGGTGGCCCGTCCGCCAGGCGCCTTTCTGATGACGTGTCCCCAGCTGGTGAGGCGGTTCTCGTCGACGCCGAGCAGCGCCGCCGCGTAGCGCTTCGCGTTGCGCCGGTACGTCGTGTCGAGCAGTGCGGGAAACTGCATCTCCGGAAAGAATGCCTGCTGCAGCGTGCCGGACGCACCCGTTCCCGATCGGTCAACCGGTGCCCCGGCCGCATCGGCGTTGACCGGATCGAAGACGTGCTCGAAGATGCGCTTCAACCACTCGAGCTCCTCATCCGTGGTGATCCGCTCCACGGCGAGGAAACCGTTCTCCTGAAAGAAGCGGATGTCATCGGCGGTCGGCGCCACCTCGAAGCTCGAGGCGGGTGGTGGGCCGAAAGGGCTCGCTGGGTGGTCTGCCAAAGCTGCGTCTCCCGCCGCTCTGCTACCGGGTCATCTTCGCCGACCCGACCCGTGCATGACAAATGATGACAGATGGGGTGCGGGTGGTCAGCGCAGCGGTTCCCGACTGCGATCGGTCATGCTCAGAAGCGCGCCGACCGCAACGACCGCCATCACGGTCATGACCACGGCCGGCATGGTGGGCTGCCCGGTCACGTCGATCAGCCAGGTGGACACCATGGGTGTGGCGCCGCCCACCACGCCCAGACCGAGGTTGTAGGCGACCGAGTAGCCGGACAGCCGGTCCCTGGCGGGGAACAGCTCGACGAACAGGGCGGGCGCCGAGCCGAGAGGGACAGCGATCATCAGCATGAACACGATGTTGGCGACCACCACGGACGCCATACCGCCCGACTCGAGCCAGGCATACAGTGGCCAGCTGACCAGGGCCACGGACAGCATGGCGATCAGGATGAACCGTCTGCGCCGGAGCACGTGATCACCGATCCAGCCGGAGACGGGGATCAGCGCGAGCAGCAACGCGGTGGCGGCCGTGTTGATCTGCAGCGCCCGGTCGAGGGCGAGGCTGGTGTAGCCGTTCAGCCATTCCGGAAGGTAGACGAGCGGGATGTAGAAGAGCACGCCGTAGGCCGAGGCGAAGACGAGGGCCTCGATGGTCTCGCGGCGGTTGGTGGTGAACGCCTCGAGCAGCGGGCTCGTGTCTTCCCGTTCCTCGTGGTGCTTCTGGAAATGCTCGGATTTCGGCAGGTGTCGGCGCAGCAGAATGGACGTGATGCCGAGGACCCCGCCCAGCAGGAAAGGCACCCGCCAGCCCCAGGCGTGGATGTGGCCGGTGCTGAGCACGGTGGTGGTGGCCGCGGCCACGCCGGAGCCCAGCAGCATACCGAAGATGCTGCCCGTGTTCGCCCAGCTGCCCGCGATCCCGCGCCGGTCGGGTGTCGCCGTCTCCACCAGGTAGGTGACGGAGCTGCTGAACTCACCGCCGACCGAAAGACCCTGCACGAGGCGCACCAGCACGAGCAGGACGGGCGCCCAGAGTCCGACCATGGCGTAGGTGGGCAGGCAACCGAGCAGAAAGGTGGGCAACGCCATCATGGTCACCGAGATCAGCATGGTGGTGCTGCGACCGACCGTATCGCCCAGCCAGCCGAACACCGCAGACCCCAGCGGGCGCATGACGAAGCCGGCAGCGAACACACCGTAGGTGGCGATCAGGGCGGCGGTCGGGTTGTTGCCGGGAAAAAACAGGC
This sequence comes from Pseudomonadales bacterium, assembly GCA_050118205.1. Taxonomy (GTDB): domain Bacteria; phylum Pseudomonadota; class Gammaproteobacteria; order Pseudomonadales; family Azotimanducaceae; genus SZUA-309. The sequence continues at coordinate 11,197 of JASFLG010000042.1, read as the reverse complement.
CCGAAAGTATGCCCGCCATGTAGCCGTAGAGCGCGAAGTCGTACCACTCCACGACGTTGCCGATGAAACCGGCGAGGAGGGCGGTATGGCGTTTACTTATCGGGAGATCGGGCAAAGCTGGGACACCGCTGGAACAGCGGATGGCATCTCCTTTCCGGTGGGGTCGGCAGCAGTGTAACAGGGCGAACGGGGGCGGGCGGAGGAGGCAACCGCGCTCCGCCCGGCGGGCTTGGGCGCCTCAGTCGTACAGACCCCTCGGATTGCGTGCCATGAGCGCGTAGTCGGGACCTTCACCCCGCCAACCGTAGGGCTGCTTCTCGCCGAGCAGGATCCGGAAGCGCTCGTCGTTTGCGTGCCGCTCCAGAACGGCCGCTGGCACGACGCCCTTGTGCCGCTCCTGGGTCTGAATGTGCTGGCGGTTGAAGTAGACGGCGAGATTCATGCGGATGCCCGGGATCCGGCGGACGAAGGACCCGTGCCAGGTGTTGCCGTGCCAGACCACCGCGTCACCGGGTTCGAGGTCCATGGCGAGCGCCTGGGGATTCGCATCGCCCTCGTCCAGGCGCATCTCCCACCGGCTGGGCTGGCGGGCAAACCGGTGGCTGCCCGGCACCAGGGCCAGGGCACCGGCCTCGCGGCTGTACGGGGTCAGGGCGTAGTTGACGTTGGCGACCATGGAGATCGGGGAGAATGGCGCCGGCATGCCGTTGCCGTTGTCCGAATGCAGCACCAGCGGCTCACCGCCGGGGCCTTTGAAGTGGCAGCCCATGCTCGAGAGCAGGCAGCTTTCGCCGAGCAGATACGTCACCAGTGCGAGCGGCGCGGGCGCCATGAGAATTTCTTCGAAAACCTCCTCGTCGTAGAGCAGGTACGGGATGTAGCGCTGGCCCGTCCAGCTCGCGCCGCTTTCCTCCTCAATGTCGATGCGCTGGCCGGTGTCCCGTTCCACCCGGTCGAGAATGGCCGACCGGGCTCGTTCGATCCGGTCGCCGCTCAACACCCCGCGGAGCACCGTGAATCCCTTTGTCTCCAGCTCGAACGCGTGGTCGACCAGCCCGAGCTCACGGATGCGCGCCAGGACCCGCTCGCGTGCCGGGTCGGCGGACGTCGACGCCGTCACGCGGTGGCGCTCGACGCGACGGACAGCAGACAGTGTTTGTTCATAACGCGACTCCCCGTGCCTGAGCCTGGACGCCTGTGCAGCAGGAATTTACCGCGGCAGACCGCAAGGCTCTAGCAGAACTTCAGGACTGGCCGAAAGGATGGCATGCTTCTCTCGAACGATGGGAGAGGGGGAACGGTGTGGCCAGGGCGCTCGAAGGATTCCGGATCTGCGATTTCACCGGCCAGCTTGCGGGTGCCGGTGCGACCAAGTGGCTTGCCGTATTCGGGGCCGAGGTAATCCGCATCGAGGACCCGGTCCGCGAAGGCCGCTGGGACATTCTTCGCGGTATGCCTCCATACAAACCCGGTCAGTCGGGCCTGGAGGCCGGTGCCGGCTTCAACAACCACAACGTCGAGAAGCTCGGCATCACCCTCAACCTGCGCACGGAAAAGGGCAAGGAGATCCTCACCGAGCTGATCAGAGTATCCGACGCGGTAACCGAGAACTTCGCCGCCGGCGTGCTCGAGAAGTGGGGATTCGGCTACGAGGCGCTCAGAGCCATCAAGCCTGACATTGTCTACGTCTCCAACTGTGGCTTCGGGCACGTGGGCCCATACGCCCGGTACAAGACCTGGGGCCCCATCGTGCAGGCGATCTCCGGGCTCACCTTCACGTCGGGGCTCCCGGATCAGCCACCGGCGGGCTGGGGCTACTCCTACATGGACCACACCGGCGGTTACTACATGGCCATCGCCATCCTGCTCGCGCTGTTGCATCGACAGCGTACCGGCGAGGGGCAGTGGGTGGACCTCGCCTGCACGGAAGCGGGCACCCCGCTGACCGGCCCGGTGCTGCTCGACTGGAGCGTCAACGGGCGAGCCATGCGTGACGCGCCCGTCGACTCGAATCGCAGCCAGTTCGAGCCCATGGCGCCGCACGGGATCTATCCCTGTGCCGGGGACGACGACTGGATCGCCATCAGCTGCCGGCACGACGGCGACTGGCAGGCGCTCGCCGGCGCCGTGGACGAGCCCTGGACCGCTGCATACGAGCGGGTGGTGGATCGGCTGCGGGATCAGGACGCCCTGGATGCCTCCCTTGCGGAATGGACCCGGCGGTGGGAGAAGTTCGAGCTCGAGGCCGCCCTGCGCGCGTTGCCCATCCCTTCGTCCGCCGTGCAGAAGCCCGGCGAGCGGATCGATCGGGACCCCACCACCAGTGGTTTCGGGCTCTGGCCCACTGTGACCCAGACCGCGATGGGCGAAGTGCGCGTGGACGGTCAGCCCGTGCACTTCTCGAAGACGGACTGGCAGACCAAGCGTGGAGCACCTTGTCTAGGGGAGCACAATGAAGACGTGCTCACCCGGCTGCTGGGCTACAGCGCGGAACAGGTCCGGGAGCTGGCCGAGGAGGGCGTGCTGTGAGCGTTCTGGGCGGCATACGCGTAGTGGAGCTCGCCAACGAGCGCGTAGCCTATGCAGGCAAGCTGCTCGGCGACATGGGAGCAGACGTGATCCTGGTCGAGCCACCGCAGGGCGATCCGAGTCGGCACTACCCGCCATTCATGGATGACCGGCCCGACCCGGAGGGAAGTCTCTACTTCTGGCACTATCACACGAGCAAGCGTGGTGTGGTCTGCGATCTGGACGAGGCGAAGGGTCGTGAGCGTTTTCGCTCGCTTGTCGCCAGCGCCGATGTGCTGCTGGAAGCCGAGCCGACCACCCGGCTCGGCGGTCTCGGCCTGGACTACGACACGCTGGCGATGTCGAACCCCGGCCTCGTCCACATCGCGGTCACGCCCTACGGGCGCAACGAGCCGGCCAGCGACCTTCCGGCGACCGATCTGACCCTGATGGCAGCGGGTGGACCACCCTGGAGCTGCGGCTACGACGACCACAGCCTGCCGCCCGTGCGCGGCTGGGGCAATCAGGCGTATCACACGGCCTGTCACTTCGCGGTGATGTCGGCGCTCACCGCGCTGCTGCACCGGGGGGACAGCGGCGAGGGTCAGTTCGTCGACGTATCGATCACCGCGGCGCTGAACGTGACCACGGAGGCGGCGACTTACACCTGGCTCGCCAACGGCGGCACGGTGGAGCGCCAGACCGGACGGCACGCGGCGGTCCGGTCCACCGGAGAAACCCAGATGCCCTGCGCCGACGGTCGCTGGGTGAACACCGGGGTGCCGCCGCGGTTTCCGGCGGAGTTTGCGAGTCTTCTCGACTGGTTGCGTCGTCTTGGTTTCGCCGACGATTTTCCCGAGACCGTGTTCCTGGAGATGGGTGCGACGTGGGAGGGGCGGTTCGATCTGTCCCAGCTCGGCACGGACGATACCATCACCGCCATCTTCAGCGCCGGCCGGGACGCGCTCACGCTCATCGCCAGCCGCATCAGCGCCTATGATTTCTTCATCGGCTGTCAGGAGGCGGGCCTTGCGGTCGGCGTGATCTACAGCCCGGAGGAGGTGTTCGAGGATCCGCACTTCGCCGCGCGCGGGTTTCCTACCCCGGTCACCCACGAGGATCTGGCGCGCACCTTCCGCTATCCGGGCGCACCGTACCGCTTCACGCGAACGCCCTGGTCCATATCGCGGCGGGCCCCAAGGCTCGGCGAGCACTCGGCGGAAGTGTTCGCGGAGCTCGAGTAGGCGGGAGGCAACCTGTTCGAAGGCCTCGGAACCGTCGGTCTCGGGCTCTCCGCCAGCTTCCTGGCGAGCCTCGGCACGACGGTCGGCAGCCTCGGGGTGCTGTTCATCTCGCGACTTTCCCGGCGTCTGGAGGATGCGCTTCTCAGCGTCGCCGCCGGCATCATGCTGGCGGCTGCGTTTCTGTCTCTGCTGGTGCCCTACCTGGCGCAGGGCGAGGCACTCTACGGAAGCGGAGCGGCAGCGTCGCTGACGACCGCGGGCGTGCTGCTCGGTGCCCTGACGCTCTACCTGCGGTGGCCGTTGCGCACGTGGTTCCCCTCGTGCCGTTCTCGCTCGCGTTCGCGGGCGGCGCTATGCTGTTCGTGATCAGCGACGAGATCATTTCCGAGACGCACCATGGGGGCACGCGGATCTTGCCACCTTCTCCCTGATCGGTGGCTGCATGCTGATGGTGGTGCTCGACAGCATCATCTGACGTACCTTCACCAGGCGTGTTTATGTGCGGTAGCCTTCCTGCCATCCATCGGCATCGGGACAGGCGATGAATCGGAACAGTCGTGGCAGGGCGGGCGAACCAGCCGGCGGGGCACACTCATGAACGAACGGTTTGATGGCAAGGTGTCCGTGGTTACCGGAGGCGCCTCGGGGATCGGACTGGCGATCGTGCGTCGACTCCTGGCGGAAGGCGGACGGGTGGTGATCGCCGATGTGAACGGGTCGGCACTGGAGCGCTTGGGTGCCGAGCTCGGCGAGGCCGCTCGCACGATCCTCGTGGATGTCCGTGACGAGGACGCTCTGGAAGCGATGGCCAATCTGGCGCACGAGGCCTTCGGCGGGCTCCACGTGGCGTTCAACTGTGCCGGGCTCTCGGTGTTCGGCACGCTGCTCGAGCTCGCCGAGGGGGACTGGGACACCGTGCTGGACGTCTGTCTCAAAGGCACTTTCCTCGCGGTCAAACAGGAAGCCCGGATCATGATCCAATCAGGCGGTGGCGCCATCGTGAACGTCGCTTCGCTCAACAGCCGGATGCCGATGTACGGCGGTGGGGCGTACGCATGCGCCAAGGCGGCTGTCGAGATGCTGTCCAGAAATGCTGCCCTCGAGCTTGCGCCGCACCGCATCCGGGTGAACACCGTCTCCCCCGGGCTCACCGATACGCCGCTCACAGCAGGGCTGCGCGAGGTACCTGGCGCGGAAGACGCGTTCATGGAGCGAATCCCGCTGGCACGCTGGGGCACGCCCGAGGACATGGCCGCCGCTGCGCTGTTCCTTGCCAGCGACGAAGCGGGCTACATCAGCGGCTCCAACCTGATCGTGGACGGTGCGTGGGAAACCACCGGCTATCCGGACCTACGGCCGTTCCGGGAGGTGCTCTCGCCATGACCGCGGCGCCCGCACAGGGAGGCCGGCCCGGCTACGCGATGCCGCCGGAGTGGGCGCCCCATCAGGCGACGTGGATCTCCTGGCCGCACAACGAGGACACCTGGCCGGGCAGGTTCGAGAAGGCAGAGCCGGTCATGGCGGAATTCGTCGGCATCCTGTCCCGGAGCGAGACCGTGCGCATCAACGTGCTCGATGCCGCTCATGAGCGGCGGGTGAAGGGATTCCTCGAGGGTCGCGCACGGGCTGCGAACGTCGTGTTTCACCGATTTCCCACGAACGATGCGTGGTGCCGGGACCACGGCGCAATCTTCGTCACCCGGGCCGGCGACGAGCCGCTTCTGGCGCTCGACTTCCAGTTCAACTCCTGGGGCGACAAGTACCCGCCGTACGATCTGGACGACGCGATTCCGGCGCAGATGGCCAGAGCCCTTGGTGTGCCCTGCCGGAAGGTGGACATGGTGCTGGAGGGGGGCTCCATCGACGTGAACGGCGCGGGCGCGCTGCTCACCACGGAGCAGTGCCTGCTGAACCCGAATCGCAACCCGGCGCTCTCCCGCGCGGCCATCGAGGCGGCCCTGTGCGAGCACCTGGGCGTGCGCAGGATACACTGGCTGGGCGAGGGCATCGTCGGCGACGACACGGACGGCCACGTGGACGATCTGACCCGGTTCGTTGCACAGGACAAGGTGGTCACGGTGGTGGAGCCTGACCGGAGCGACGAGAATCACCAGGCGCTCGCCGAGAACCGGGAGCGGCTCGACGAGATCCGCCTGGAGGACGGGCGTCCGCTCGACGTGGTGGAGCTGACCATGCCCCGCCCGGTCGTCTTCCGGGGTGACCGGTTACCGGCGAGCTACGCCAACTTCTACATCGGCAACCGGCTGGTGGTCATGCCCGCGTTCGGCGATCCGGCGGACGAGCCGAACCGGCGACGGCTGGCCGAGTGCTTTCCGGGCAGGGAGGTGGTCGCCATCGACTGCACGGACCTGGTGCTGGGGCTCGGTACCTTTCACTGCCTGACCCAGCAGGTGCCAGTGGTCTAGAATTCCGAAGTGACGGGCACGTGCGGCGTGTCCGGAGCCCGGACAGGGACATGGCAGACAGGGACAGAAGAGACATGGCCAGCATCAGCAGATTCGTTCATCATCACTATCGGCACTTCAATTCGGCGGCTCTGGTCGACGCCGCGGATGCTTACGTCAGGCATCTGAACGACGGCGGGGTGATGTTCATGACGCTGGCAGGCGCCATGAGCACCGCCGAGCTCGGCCTGTCGCTGGCGGAGATGATCCGCCAGGAGAAGGTGCATGCCATCTGCTGCACCGGCGCTAACCTCGAGGAGGACATCTTCAACCTGGTGGCCCACGATCACTACGTGCGTGTGCCGCACTACCGGGAGCTGACGGCGGACGACGAGGAAGACCTCCTTGGCCGACATCTCAACCGGGTGACTGACACGTGCATTCCGGAGGAGGAGGCGATCCGCCGCATCGAGCAGGTGATCGTCGATCTCTGGACGGCCGCGGATCGGGCCGGTGAGCGCTACTTCCCTCACGAGTTCATGTACCAGATGATCCGCTCCGGGAGGCTGGACGAGCACTACCAGATCGATCCCAGGGACAGCTGGATGGTGGCCGCGTGCGAGCGCGACCTGCCCATCATCGTGCCGGGCTGGGAGGATTCGACGCTCGGCAACATCTTCGCTTCACACTGCATCACCAACGATATCGGCAACGTGCACACCGTGCGCAGCGGCATCGAGTACATGATCATGCTCGCCGACTGGTACGAGCAGGCGAGCGACGGCGCGTCCATCGGATTCTTCCAGATCGGTGGCGGGATCGCGGGCGACTTTCCCATCTGCGTGGTCCCCATGCTGCAGCAGGACCTGCAGAAGGAGGACACGCCGCGCTGGGGATACTTCTGCCAGATCAGCGACTCCACCACGAGCTACGGCTCCTACTCGGGCGCGGTGCCGAACGAGAAGATCACCTGGGGCAAGCTGTCTGCCGAGACGCCCAAGTACATCATCGAGTCGGACGCCACCATCGTTGCGCCGCTGATCTTTGCCTGCGTGCTCGATCAGTAAGTGGCGGACCGGGAGAGCAGAAGAGCATGACCGCAAGCAGACCGGAAACCGGCACTCAATCGGTGCCCCCGCCGACGCAAGGCGAAGCGCCCTGGTCCGTGGCTGACGCTGCCGAGCTCTACCGGGTGGACGGCTGGGGTGACGGGTTCTTCTTCGTGAACGAATCGGGGCACATTGCGGTGCGGCCTTTCGACGGCAGCGACCTGGCAATCGACGTCATGGACGTGATCGCGGAGCTCAGGCGTCGCCACCTGCGCTTCCCCGTGCTGCTGCGCTTCCAGGATGTGCTGCGGGCCCGGGTGCGGCGCCTGTCCGATGCGTTTGCCGACGCGATCGCGGAGGCGGGTTACCAGAACCGTTACCGGGCAATCTACCCGATCAAGGTGAACCAGCTGCACGAGGTCGTGGAGGAGGTGCTGGACGCGGGCAAGCCGTTCGGCCTGGGGCTCGAGTGCGGGTCACGCGCGGAGCTGGTAGCGACCGTGGCACACCTGGTCTCCGACGACACGCCACTCGTGTGCAACGGGGTGAAAGACCGGCGCATGCTGTCGCTGGTGCTGTCCATGCAGGAGCTCGGCAAGAACGTCATTCCGGTGATGGAGAAATATGCCGAGTTCGAGGAGCTCATGGCGCTGGCCGACGAACGGGGTGTGCCCAGCCAGTTCGGCGTGCGCGTGCGCCTGCGGACGACCGGTGCGGGCCGCTGGGCGGCGTCCGGCGGCTACCAGTCCAAGTTCGGTATCTCGCTGCCGGAGCTGCTCAAGGTGATCGAGCGTCTCGAGTCGTCGAATGCAGGCCACCGGCTGGTGCTCCTGCACTTCCATCTCGGCAGCCAGATCTCATACATCACGCAGCTCAAGCAGGCGGCCCGGGAGCTCGCCCAGACCTATGCCGAGCTGGTCAGAAACGGGCTGCCCATCGAATACATCGACGTCGGCGGCGGCCTCGGAGTGAACTACACCGGCGGCTTCGAGGAAGGGCAGATCAACTACAGCCTGCAGGAGTACGCCAACTCCGTGGTCTCGGCAATCAAGGAGGTGTGTGACGATCGGGGGGTCGCGCACCCGATCCTCATGTCCGAAAGCGGCCGTGCGATGACCGCACACCACTCCGTGCTGGTGGTGGAAACCCTGGGCGCGTTCCAGAAGGATCGCGCCGATCCGGACATCAGCCTGCCTGCAGATGCCCCGCGGACGCTGGAGAGGATGTACGAGCTGCTCGAGTGGCTGCGCTCGGAAGAGGCAATCGACGCTCACCAGCTGATCGAGGCGTATCACGACGTGATCGAGATTCACGAGGAGGCTCACACGCTGTTCAACATGGGCTACCTGACGCTCGCGCAGAACGCGGTGATCGAGCGCATGTACTGGAGCAGCTGCGCCGGGATCCTCAGGCGGCTGCGGGCGCTGAATCCCGACCCGACGCCACCGGAGTTCGACGAGCTGCAGGAGCTCCTGGTGGACCACTATCTGATCGACTTCTCGGTGTTCCAGTCGGTGCTCGATCACTGGGCCATTCAGCAGCCGTTTCCCATCGTGCCGCTCGACCGCCTCGACGAGCGGCCGACCCGACGGGCGCTGCTGGTGGACATGACCTGCGACTCGGACGGCAAGATCACCGAGTACGTGTCCGCGAACGAGGACAAGAAGTTTCTCGAGGTGCATCCGCTGGAACCGGGACAGCCTTACTGCTTCGGCATCTTTCTGGTCGGTGCCTACCAGGACATCATGGGCGACGCGCACAACCTGTTCGGGCGTGTCACCGAGGCCCACATCTACGGGGACGAAGAGGAAGACCACAACTTCTGGATCGAGAAGGTGATTCCCGGCACCAAGGTCAAGGACATCCTCGCCCAGGTCCAGTACTTCGCGAATGCGCTGCAGAGCCGCATGCAGGACATCATCCGGACGAAGATCGATGCTGACGAGATCCGCCCGAGCCGCGGAATGGCCATTCTCGATCAGTACATCGCCTCGTTCGACGAGGAGACCTATCTCGAAAACGATCCGAATGCGAAAGGAAGGGGGACGTGAGCAGTCGTACCGATAACCGAAGCGTGCGCATGGGTCTGGTGCAGATGCGCTGCTCGGAGGACCCGCAGGAGAATCTCGAGAAAGCCCTGGCGCGTTCCCGTGAGGCGATCGACGCTGGGGCCGAGGTGGTCTGCCTGCAGGAGCTGTTCCGCTCCCGCTACTTCTGCCAGAGCGAGGACGAAGCGAACTTTGCGCTTGCCGAGCCGGTGCCCGGCCCCACCACCGACGCGTTCGCGGAGCTGGCTTCCGTCAATGACGTGACTTTCATTCTGAGTCTCTTCGAGCGCCGTGCGCCCGGGCTCTATCACAACACGACCGCGGTAGTGGACGGTAAGCGCGGCTACGTCGGCAAGTACCGGAAAATGCACATACCGGACGACCCGCGCTACTACGAGAAGTTCTACTTCACCCCGGGAGATCTCGGCTTCAAGAGCTTCGAATCACCGAAGGGGAACCTCGGCGTGCTGATCTGCTGGGACCAGTGGTACCCGGAGGCAGCCCGTCTGACCGCGCTGCTCGGCGCGGAGGTGATCTTCTATCCCACCGCGATCGGCTGGCATCCGGAAGAGCGCGACGAGGTGAAGGCCGCGCAGCACGAAGCCTGGGAAACGATCCAGCGCTCGCACGCGATTGCCAACGGCTGCTACGTGGTCTCCGTCAACCGGACCGGTTTCGAGCCGGATCCGACCGGGGAGGGCGGGCTTCAGTTCTGGGGGCAGAGCTTCATCGCCGGCCCGGACGGCCGGATCCTCTGCAGGGCGCCGGCGGACGAGGAGTGTGTGCTGGTGGAGACCCTGGATCTCGGCGCCATCACCCGTCAACGCCACGGCTGGCCGTTCTTCCGTGACCGCCGCATCGACGCCTACGAGGCCGTGACCGAGCGTTTCCTGAAGGACTGACGCGCGCTGCTCTCTCCCTTCCGGGGCCGGGTCACGATACCCTCGCGGGGAGCCCTTGAGGAGAGTTGCGTGAACCGTCCCGTGATCCTGGCCTGGATGGCCCACCTGTATACGGCGCTCGGCCTGGTCTGTGCCCTGCTCGCGCTGCTGGCACTGTTCGACGGGCGACCGCTGGACGTCTTCCTCTGGCTGGCCGTGGCCTTCGTGATCGATGCCACCGACGGCATCCTTGCGCGCGCCACCCGGGTGGACGTGCACACCCCGGGATTCTCCGGGCGTAAGCTCGACGACATCATCGATTATCTGAACTACACCTTCGTGCCAGTCTGCTTCATCTATCAGATGGGGCTCCTGCCGGAGTCCTGGCTGCCCCTGCTCGGCTGCACGCTGATCGCTTCGGCGTACGGGTTCTGCTCGGAAGCGGCGAAGACGTCGGACGGATTCTTTACCGGCTTCCCGTCCTACTGGAACGTGGTCGCTTTCTACCTGTATTTCCTCGAGCCGTCGGCGGCGGTGGCGGTGACGATCGTCGCTGCGCTCACGCTGATGACCTTCTGGCCCGTGCGCTACCTGTATCCCACCGGGAACCGCGAGGGCCGGCTGGTGGGCCTCGGCGGCGGCATCGTCTGGGGGGCAGTCTGTTTCTGGCTGATCCGTCAGCACGAGCCACCGGTGGCGTGGGTGTACGCCTCGCTGATCTACCCGGCGTGGTACATGGGGTTTTCCTTCTACCTGCACTTCACGCGGCCGCGGCCGGCCTGAAGCCGGGATGGGCCTGCCGGATTGGCAGCCTGTCGAAAACAGACTCCTACGGCGGACTCAACCGGTCCATCTCACGCTGAAAGCTCGACCTGTTCTGGGTGAGCCCGAGCGCTCGCCATACGGGCACCAGCCGTGCGACGCGTTCCGTGAACGCCTGCTCGTAGTACTCCGAATCCACGAAGCCCTGCTGGTACTGGTGGTAGATGTTGTCCCAGTGGGTCTGCTGGGCGATGTGCCATTGTCGGAATCGCCCCAGCTCCTCAGGGGTCAGTTGCTCCA
>JASFLG010000041.1:0-14782 GCA_050118205.1 Pseudomonadales bacterium | reverse complement strand
GCTTCGCCGCGTGTGCGGCTTCTCGACATCGGTCGCACCTACGAAGGCCGGCCCCAGGTTACGGCGCTCATCTCCTCGGTGCGAAACATGGACCGACTCGAGGAGATGCAGCGGGCGAACCTCGCGAGCGAGGCGGATGCGCCGCTGTTCACCTGGCACGGCTACGGTGTGCACGGCGACGAGGCAAGTGGCGTCCAGGCAGCCATGGCGGTCGCCTGGTATCTCGCGGCGAGCTCGGATCCGGAGGTGCTGAAGATTCTGCGCAAGGTGGTGGTGATGATCGACCCGATGCAGAACCCGGACGGATATGCGCGCTACAGCGAGCGCACCAACCAGCTGCTCGGGCGGAGGCCGGTCGCGGATCCGGCGGACATGCAGCGGGCTCCGGACTGGCCGGGCGGTCGGACCAATCACTATCTGTTCGATCTGAACCGGGACTGGCTGCTGCTGCAGCAGCCGGAGACGGTCAACCGCGTCCGGCTGCTGCAGGACTACCGGCCTTTGGTCCTGACCGACCATCACGACCGGGGCGCTGACCAGACCCTGTTTCTGAAGCCGGACAGCGGCGAACGCTGGCACCCGCTGATCGACCAGGCCAACCGGGATCTGACCAACCGGCTGGCCGGATTCATCGCCGGGGCACTGGACCATGCTGAACGACCCTACTACCGGCACCCGGAGAGCGACGGCTTCTATCCGGGCAAAGCCTCCATCTGGGCCGATCTGCAGGGAAGCATCGGCATCGCCTTCGAGCAGGTCGCGAGCGCCGGCGTGGTGGAGGATACCCCGGATGGCCGCCTGACCCTGCCGATGGCGATCCACGATCACGTTCTTGCCACGCTGGCAACGCTGACCGGCGTGGAAGCGCTCGCGGACGAGCTGCGGGCATTCCGGGTCGATTATCAGGAGCGCAAGCACGTCCCGCGCGGTCTGCCCACGGCGTGGATCTTCGACGATGGGGGGGATCCGGGTCGGGCTGCGGCGCTGGTTCAGGCGCTGGAGGATCAGGGTCTGTCGGTGTTCGGGATCACCGAGCCGCTGCGCGCATCGGGTCGGGAGTATCTGCCCGGAAGGGCCTGGGTCGTGCCGGTGCTGGGTGCTCAGGCGCCCCTGGCGCACACCCTGTTCGCGGATGCGCCGAGCGACGAGGATGCCGCCTACTTCGAGATCTCCGCCTGGTCGCTGCCTCACGCGTTCGGAGTGACTGCGAGCCCCCTGTCGCGGGTGCCATCCCGGCTCGCGACAGACAGCCGGGTCAATCGCAACTACGGGGTCAGTGGCCGGTCATCGGCCGTTGCCTGGGTCCTGCCCTGGGACGACTACTTCGCCCCGGCGGTGCTCGCACGCCTGCAGGCGGCCGGGGTCGGTGCGCGTCTGGCCCTCGGTCCGTTCGAGTCGAAAAGCGGCGGCGAGGCGGTGCGGTTCAAGGCCGGGGCGGTGGTGATCCGCAAGGCCGACGTGCCGGAGGTCGGAGAGCGGAAGCGCGATTTCCTGGGCAGGCTCGCCGCCGGCGATGCCCCCCTGGTGGGGCTCGACAGCAGCGTGTCCGAGTCCGGCCCCGACGTCGGCAGCCCGACCCTGGTGCCCCTGGCGCCCGCCTCGGTGGCGCTGCTGGCCGGGCCGGGGACCAACCCCTCCGCCGTGGGCGGCCTCTGGCACGCCCTGGATCAGCGCCTGGGGCTGCCGGTGACGCTCCTCGATGCCGCGGCCCTGAAGGACGAGACGCTCGACCGTCACACGCACCTGTTCATGGCCGATGGCGACTACGACGGGCTGCCCGACGACTCGACGCTCGCCATCGGACACTGGGTGGAGCAGGGCGGGGTGCTCATTCTCACCCGGCGCGCGGTCACCTGGGCCCAGCACCAGTACTGGCTCCCCGATCCGGGGGCGCCGGCTGCGTCCGCAGAGCGTTATCCCTACGCCGAGATGGCCTCCCGCGACAATGCCCAGCGGGTGGGCGGCGCCATCGTCGACGTGAAGCTAGACCAGACCCACCCCCTGTCGTTCGGGATCGCCAGCGCGCACGTGGGGCTGATGAAGCGCGGTCGGGTGGCGCTGAAGGCACCGTTCAGCAACCCCTTCACCGTGGTGGGTGCGTATGGCGACGAACCCCTGCTGTCGGGTTACCTCCCGGAAGACTACCGCGAGCACATCGTCGACTCGCCAGCCATTCTCGCCGTGCCGCGCGGGTCGGGCGTGATCATCGCCTTCGCCGATGCGCCCGCATTCCGGGGCGCATGGTGGGTCGGTGAGCGTCTGCTGGCCAACGCGGTGAGCTTCGGCTCGGTGATTCGGGCGCCGGTCGGGCACTACGGCGGCGAACCGGACGCCTGACGCCGACGGTGGTCGGCCGTCGGGCCGGCCCTTAAACTCACCGCCTATCCTGCACGGTCAGAGCGAACCCGATGACGGAAAACTTCTTTTCCCTGCTTCAGTACGCTTTCTCGAGCAACCCGGGCGGTCCTGCCCTGCTGCTGGCCGACCGGGACGACCTGACCTATGCCGACCTCGAGCGCTGGAGCGCCCGATTCGCCGGTACGCTGGGGGATCTGGGGGTGACGCCGGGCGACCGGGTCCTGGTTCAGACAGGCAAGTCACCCGAGGCCGTCGGGCTCTACCTGGGCTGCCTGCGGCTCGGGGCCATCTACGTGCCGATCAACACGGCTTACACCGATGAGGAGGTCGCCTACTTCCTCACCGACGCAACCCCGGCGCTTTTCGTCTGCAGCGTCGAGCGCCAGGCGTCCCTGGCGGCGCGGGTCGAGGCGCTGGGGACGCGGACGGCGGTACGGTCGCTGGGCACGCGCGGGGACGGCTCGCTGATGGAAGCGCTGGTGCCAGCGGATGAGCGACGGGCGGTGCCGGTAGCGAGCCGCACCGCGGACGATGTCGCTGCCATTCTCTACACCTCCGGGACCACGGGCCGTTCCAAGGGTGCCATGCTGACCCATGGCAACCTGGCGACCAGTGGCGTGGTGCTGGTCGACTACTGGGGCTGGCAGAACGACGACGTCCTGCTGCACGCGCTGCCGATCTTTCACGTCCACGGTCTTTTCGTCGCCATGCACTGCGCGATGCTGAAGGCGACGCCCATGATCTTCCTGCCGGGATTCGAGACGGCCGCCGTCCTCGATGCGCTCCCCCGAGCGACCGTCATGATGGGGGTGCCCACGTTCTATACGCGGCTGCTGAACGACCCCACCCTCGACCGTTCCCGGTGCGCCCGCATGCGGCTGTTCATCAGCGGCTCGGCGCCGCTCACCAGCCAGACGTTCGCTGCCTGGGAGGACCGGACGGGTCATCGCATTCTCGAGCGTTACGGCATGAGCGAAACCATGATGAACACGAGCAATCCCCTCGAAGGTGAGCGGGTGGCAGGGACGGTGGGCTTCCCGCTGCCGGGCGTGTCGCTTCGGATCGCATCGCCCACGGGTGTGCCACTGCCTCATGGCGAGGTAGGGGTCATCGAGGTCAGGGGGCCCAACGTCTTCAAGGGCTACTGGCAGATGCCGGAGAAGACGGCCGAGGAGTTCCGCGCGGACGGCTTTTTCATCACCGGCGATCAGGCGGTCATGGATGCGCACGGCCGGGTGAGCATCGTCGGTCGCGAGAAGGACATGATCATCAGCGGCGGCTACAACGTCTACCCGAAGGAGATCGAGGCGCTGCTCGACGCGATGGACGAAGTGACCGAAAGCGCCGTGATCGGCGTGCCGCATCCCGACTTCGGTGAGGGTGTGGTGGCGGTGGTGGTGCCGGCGGCCGGTGAGGTCGGCGCGCCACTCGTCGAAGCGGCGTTGGCGGGGAAGCTCGCGAGATTCAAGCAGCCGAAGGCGGTGGTCAACGTGCCGGAGCTGCCACGCAACGCCATGGGCAAGGTGCAGAAGAACGCCCTGCGCAGAACCTATGCCGACCTCCTCACCGGCGGGAGCACACACGGGTGATCGGGCGCTTCAGCGCGCGATGCCGAGCGGGGAGAAGCGCACGTAGACACCCACCATGGCGGCGAGCAGCACGATGCTGACGGTGCGGGCATGCCGCCACGGCGTGAGATCCACGGGGTCCGGATCGACGTCCGGTCCCGCCGGGGCAGGCCGCCAGACTCATGGGCGCCGAGATTAACCGGCGTTGCTCAGCCCGGCGAGCCGTCACCTCGTGGGCGCGCTGGCTCATTCTGGCATCGCTGCTGGCTGTGCGGTTGGTCGCCTGGGGCGAAGCGGCGCCGGAAGCCGTGTACCGGGTCACGCTCAGCGACGATCTGCGGGAGGTGCAGGTGGAGGCTCGGCTTGCGGACCCCGCGCCGCTCGCCGCGCCCGAGGGCGATGTTCGCGAACTCAGCGAGCTGAGGGGCTGCAATGACGAGCCGGTCAGTATCCGTCGCGATCGTATCCTCACGGACTCGGCTGGCGGCTGTATCCGTTACGCATACGCGCTGCGGCCGCAGTCCGGGCGGCGGGCACCGCCCGTCGCGCCGGGGGTGGTGATCAGCACCCCCGGCGCATGGCTGTGGACCCCGGAGATGCGCATTGGCAGCGCCATCCGCATCGAGCTGTCCGCGCCCACGGCGATGGCCGTTTCCGTTCCCTGGCGACCCATGAACCCGGGTGTGTTCGAGCTGACGCCGTCGCCGGGCAGTGCCACCGGCTCCGCAGTGTTCGGTCGTTTCGATGCTTTCGAGGTAGGCGTACCCGGTGGTCGCCTGCGTGTCGCCGCCGTGGACGGCCCCGATCACCGGCTCGACGTTGGGAAGGTCCGCCACTGGTTGCATACTGCAGCGATGGACGTGGCCGGCGTCGGCGGAAGGTTCCCGAATCCGGACCTGCAGGTCATCGTGCAGCCGGTGGATGCACACGGCCGGTCGCCGGTTCCGTTCGGCTACGTGATCCGGGATGGTGGCGAAGCCGTGCGTTTCTTTGTCGCACCCGACCGGCCGCTTTCAGACCTCGAATCGGACTGGACGGCGACTCACGAGTTCAGCCACCTGCTGCTGCCGTATGTGCGAAGCTCCGAGAAGTGGGTGTCCGAGGGTTTCGCCAGCTACTACCAGAATGTGCTGCTCGCACGGCGCGGCGTGTACACGGCGACGGGTGCCTGGCGCCGTCTCTCGCGCGGCTTCGAGCGCGCGGCCGACATCCGGAATCCGCCGCGACTCGACCAGCTCGACGACCGGCCATTCTGGGATGTGCGGATGCTCATCTACTGGTCCGGGGCTGCTATGGCGCTGAAGGCGGACGTTGAGCTGCGCGACAGGCACGGGAGTTCCCTCGATGCCGTGCTCGGGCGCCTCGCCGAGTGCTGCCTGCCATCGGAGCGCACCTGGACCGCCGAAGCGCTGTTCGCCAAGCTCGACGAGCTGGCGCCGGCCCCCGTGTTCATGCCCCTGTACCATCGGCTGATGGCGGAGCGCGGCATGCCCGATCTGACGGGCCTGTATGCGGATCTCGGCATCGTGCCGGGTGCGGACGGTGTGCGCCTGACGGGCGCGGGGCGACTCGTCGGGGTGCGCGACGCTATCATGCGCCCTGAAGGAGACGCGAGGAGGAAGCATGGCGATCTTTGAGACCGAGGATGGCGCACGGATTCACTACGAGACGCACGGCGACGGCTTTCCGGTCCTGCTGATCGCGCCGGGCGGCATGCGCTCGGCGATCTCGTTCTGGGACAACACGCCGTGGAATCCCATTGAAGATCTGAAGGACACCTTCATGGTGGTGGCCATGGACCAGCGCAACGCCGGCAGCTCAACGGGGCCGATTCGCGCGTCGGATGGCTGGCACACGTACACCGCGGATCAGATTGCTCTCATGGACCATCTGGGCTGCGATGCGTTTCACGCCGCCGGCATGTGCATCGGCGGGCCCTACGTGCTCGGACTGATCCAGGCCGCTCCGGAACGCATCGTCTCCGGTGTGCTGTTTCAGACCATCGGCCGCGAGGACAACCGTGCTGCGTTCTACGAGATGTTCGACGGCTGGGCTGCGTCTCTGAAGGAGAAGTTCCCCGATGTGTCGGAGACGGACTGGGCAACCTTTCGCGGCAACATGTACGACGGCGACAAGGTCTTCTTCAACGTGGACGTGGACTTCGTCGAGGCGTGTCCCACACCGCTCCTCGTGCTCTGCGGCAAGGATCTTTATCATCCGGAGAGTGCATCGCGCACCATCGCGGAGCTGGCTCCGGACGCCACGTTCATCGAAGAGTGGAAGACTGGCGATGAGCGGGAAGCGGCCCGCTCGGCCGTGGTGCGTTTTCTGACGGAGAACACCCCCTGATGGCGGGCGGCGTGGACGGGTTTTGAGGATCGAGCCGAAGTGAGCGAGAGAATAGCGACGGCCTTCGTTGGCCTGGGCGTGATGGGGTACCCCATGGCCGGACATCTGGCGGCCGCGGGGCACCCGGTCGCGGTGTACAACCGTACCCGCTCCCGAGCGGAAGGCTGGATTGCCGAGCACGGCGGGGCCGCCGGCGCGGACACGGCGGCTGCGACTCCGGCCGAGGCGGCGGCCACGGCGGACGTGGTGCTGCTGTGCGTCGGTAACGACGACGACGTGCGTTCGGTGGTCTACGGCGACCACGGCGTGCTCGCCGGGATGAAGCGGGGCAGCGTGCTGGTGGATCACACCACGGCTTCCGCCGATCTGGCGAGGGAGCTGGCCCAGGCCTGCGCGGAGCGTGGAGTCGGCTTTCTCGACGCGCCGGTCTCCGGTGGGCAGGCGGGTGCCGAGAACGGCCAGCTCACGGTCATGGTCGGCGGCAGCGAAGAGACCTTCGCGGCCGTGGAGCCGGTGATCGCCTGCTACGCGAAGTCGGTTCGGCTCATGGGACCTGCGGGTGCGGGTCAGCTGACCAAGATGGTCAATCAGATCTGCATCGCCGGTGTGCTGCAGGGGCTCGCCGAGGGCATTCACTTCGCCGAGCAGGCGGAGCTGGACGTGGAAGCGGTGATCGACGTGATCTCCAAGGGAGCGGCCCAGTCCTGGCAGATGGAGAACCGCTACCGGACCATGGCGGCGGGTGAATTCGATTTCGGGTTCGCGGTCAACTGGATGCGCAAGGACCTCGACATCACCCTGCGCACCGGCAGACACCTGGAGGCCCGACTCCCGCTCACGGCGCTGATCGATCAGTTCTACGCGGACGTGCAGAGCTACGGTGGCGGCCGCTGGGACACGTCGAGCCTCATCGAGCGCCTGCGCAGGCGCTAGGCGATTCCGTCGAGATACTTCTCCGCATCGAGCGCCGCCATGCAGCCGAATCCTGCCGAGGTGATGGCCTGACGGTACACGTGGTCGGCGACGTCGCCGGCGGCGAAGACGCCCGGCACGCTGGTCGCCGTCGCGTTGCCCTGCGTCCCGCTGGTGATGCTGAGGTAGCCGTCCTTCATGTCGAGCTGCCCCTCGAACATGTCCGTATTCGGATGATGGCCGATCGCGATGAACACGCCGGTCAGGTCGATCTGCTGCGTCCTGCCTGACTTGTCGACGATCCGGATGCCCGTGACGCCGGAATCGTCGCCGAGCACCTCCTCGAGCGTGTGGTTCCATACCGGCTCGATGTTTTCTCTGGCGAAAAGACGGTCCTGCAGGATCTTCTCCGCACGGAGCTCGTCCCTGCGGTGCACCAGGTAAACCCTGGCGCAGATGTTGGAAAGGTACAGCGCTTCCTCCACAGCCGTGTTGCCGCCGCCGATCACGGCGACGTCCTGGCCGCGGTAGAAGAACCCGTCGCAGGTGGCGCATGCGGACACGCCCCTTCCCTTGAAGGCCTCCTCCGAGGCGAGACCGAGGTACTTCGCGGACGCGCCCGTGGCAATGATCAGCGCATCGCACGTATAGGTGGCATTGTCGCCGGTGAGCTCGATAGGCTGCCGCGACAGGTCGGCGGCGGTGATGAAATCATTGATGACCGTGGCGTCGAAGCGCTCCACGTGCTCGGCCATCTGCATCATCAGCTCGGGGCCCTGCAGCTCCGCGTGCCCGCCCGGCCAGTTCTCCACCTCCGTGGTCGTGGTCAGCTGACCGCCGACCTCTACCCCCGTGATGAGGGCGGGCTTGAGGTTGGCGCGCGCGGCGTAAAGCGCGGCCGTGTAGCCGGCGGGGCCGGAGCCGATGACGATGAGTCGGTGGTGTTCTTGGTGCACGTGGAGGGAATCTGCTCTGGCAAAGCGGCGTATCTTAGCAGGGGGCCCGGGCGGGGGAAAAACCGCCTGCAGCGGGCGGGTCCGGTCAGGGCACGAGGACCTTGGCACCTCGCACCGGCTCCCTTTTGAGGGACACCAGGGCCTGATTGGCCTCCGTCAGGGCGTAGACCCGAACCTCCGGGCGGATAGGGATCCGTGCGGCGATCGGCAGGAACTGTGCGATGTCGGCGGCGGTGATGTTGGCGACGCTCTTGATTTCCCGTTCCAACCAGAGGTGCTCGTGATAACTCAGCGCCATCAGTGCCTCTTTGTCGTCGTCCTCCTTACGGATGGCGTTGATCACGAGGCGGCCGCCCGGGGCCAGGTTGGCGAGCGCTTCGACCACCGGCGTCCAGGCCGGGGTCGTGTCGATGATGGCGGCAAGGCCGTGTGGCGCCCGATCGCGGGTGTCGCCCACCCAGTCGGCGCCCAGGCTCCGGGCGAAGCTGCGGGTGCTTTCGTCCCGGGCGAACACGGCGATCGGGCTTTCGCGGTACAGGTGTCGGGCGAGCTGCAGCACGATGTGCGCCGAGCCGCCGAAGCCGGTGAGGCCGAGCCACGCCCCGTCGCTGAGACCGGTGAGCCGGAGCGCCCGGTAGCCGATGGCACCGGCGCAGAGGAGGGGGGCTGCCTGCTCGTCGGGAATCCCCTCGGGAATCGGAACGGCGTAATCCGCCGGCGCGGTCATGTACTCGGCGTAGCCGCCGTCCACGTCGCGTCCGGTCGCGACGAAGTCATCGTCGAGGTTTTCGTGGTCGCCGCCGCTGCCGTGATGGATCCAGCCGACTCCTACCCGTTCGCCCATACGGCGTTCGAGGTCGGGACCGCCGACGCCGACCACGGTTCCGACCACCTCGTGGCCGGGCGTCACCGGAAGTCTCGGCGGCTCGGTGCGCCCCTCGATCTCGTCGAGCTCCGTGTGGCACACGCCGCAGGCCCGCACCCTGATCAGCACCTCGTCCGCACCCGGTTCGGGCACCGGCAGGTCGGCCAGGATCAGCGGATCGTCCACCTCGGAGAGCGACACGATCCGGTTGATCCGCATGGCGCGCACCGCGCAATCCCGGTCAGTAGGTGTATTCGGGGGCCGGCCCGAAATCCCAGAGGACGACCGTTGCACCGAGCAGGGCGACGAAGGAAACCAGCGCCACGGCGAACACGGCACTGGCATAAAGGAACGCGCGCTCGGGTGGCGCCCCCATCACCGGGCCGGTTCCGAGGTAGAGCAGATAGATGCAGTAGCACGCCACCAGGGTCCCCACCAGGATGTCCAGCCAGAGCACGGGGAAGAGACCCAGCAGGCCGGCGAGGAAAAACGGGCTCGCGGTGTAGCTGATCAGCGTAGCGCCTTTGGCGAGCCCGCCTTCAGTGCCGTACGAGCCGGCCATCCAGCTGACCATGTAACCGAGGAACAGCACCCCGGCGACCATGGCCAGATAGAACAGCGCGCACATGGGCAGAGCACTGGCGGGTGTGAGCTTCACGGGATCGCCCATGATCGTCCAGCCCTGGCTGGTAACTCCGAAGTACCAGCAGACAGCCGGGATCAGGGCAAACGGAATCGTGTGCAGAGCCAGCGTCTGCATCAGCCCGGGATGCGCCTGTGAGATCCGCTGCCAACCCAGCCTGGGGCTGAACACCACCAGGAAGCCGTTCACCACGCTATTCATTGATCATCTCCCGAGTCTTCCTCAAATATGTCGAAACCGTGTTTGTCCAGTTGTTCGAACTGATTGTTATTGACTGCCCACAGAAACAGCGCACCGGCGATCCCGATGAGAATCATGGAGATCGGAATCAGCACCACGAGTATCTCCACGTTCAGGCCTCCATTCGCGTCACCTCAGCCGGATGATCGGTGTGCCCCGATCCGGACGAGAGCAGGCGCGTTGCGTTCAGCATCACCAGGGTGGAGCTCGACGCCATGCCGAGCGCCGCGAGCCAGGGGGGCATCAGACCCAGCGCAGCGACGGGGATCGCGGTGAGGTTGTAGACGGCAGCCCACCACAGGTTCTGCCGGATGACGCGGCCGGTCGCCGAGGCTACCCGGAACAGGCGGACGAGCGGCGCAAGCCGGCGGCCGAGGAGCAGCACGTCGGCCTTCGACTTGACCATGTCGCTCGCTTCGACCACGGCGGCAGAGAGATCGGCACCAGCCAGCACTGGCACGTCGTTGATGCCGTCGCCGAGCATGAGCACGTGGCGCCCGGCCGCCTGATCGGCGCGAATGGTCGCGAGCTTTGCTTCCGGAGACTGGCGGGCGAGAAACGGAATCCCGAGCTCGGCAGCAGTTTCCTCACACCGCTCGATGCTGTCGCCCGACAGCATCACCGGCTCGATGCCCATTCCGGTCAGGGCGGCCACCGCCGCTGCAGCGTCCGGCCGGATACGGTTGGACAGGTCGAAACGGGCCAGCAGCTGCTCGCCGCGGCTCAGATAAACCGAACGATCGTCGGCGCCTTCGGTACTCTCCGGGCAGGCGAAGGCTGCGCTGCCGATGCGCAGGCGCTGACCGTCAGAGGTGCCTTCCACGCCCTGACCGGTGACCGTATGCGCGTCAACGATGACGAAGGCCGCTCCGTCTTCCGGCTCCGGGAAAGCGCCCGCATAGGGATGACTCGAGTAGCGCTGCAAGGCCGACCCGAGGGCCAGGCAGCGCGCAGCGGGCCAGTCGGGGTCGAAGGTGGTCACGCCGTTGATGCTCGGCCTGTCTTCCGTCAGCGTGCCCGTCTTGTCGAGGTAGACCCGATCGATCGTCCCAGCGAGCCCCAGCGCCTGAGGGCGGGTGAGCACCACGCCGAGCTGGCGCAGCCGGGTCATGGCGGCGGTGAGCGCGGCCGGCGTGGCCAGGGACAGCGCGCACGGGCAGCTCACGACCAGCACCGTCAGTGCGGCCACCAGCGCCCGGTCCGGCTCAACCAGCTGCCAGGCGATGAAGGTCAGCGCGGCGAGACCGAGCACGGCCGGGATGAAGACGCCGGCAATGCGGTCGGCGAGCACGGTGATCGGCGCTTCGCGAACCTCCGCCTGCTCCGCGAGCTGGGCGATGTCGGCGATCCGGGATCTGTCGAAGGTGTGCGTGGCCCGGGCAACGATGGCGCCGCCGCGATTGAGCGTCCCGGCGAAAACGGGCTGGCCGGCCGTCCTGCGCACCCAGTCCGATTCACCGGTGAGGAGTGCTTCGTCGAGGGACGCATCCGCGGAATCGAGGATACCGTCCACGGGTACCTGGGCGCCTTCCTCTACCCAGATGAGATCACCCGGGGAGAGCTCGGCCACGGGCACACGCGAGCGCTTACCGTCCCGCTCCACCATGGCCCATCTGGGCAGCGACGCGAGCAGCGCGCTGGTCAGGTCGAAGCGTTGCTGCAGCCGGTTGCCGATGTAGCGCGCGCCGAGCAGCAGAAACGTGAACATCACCACCGAGTCGTAGTACACCTCGCCGCTGCCGGTGAGCGTCGTGTGCAGACTGGTGAGAAAGGCGATGGTGATGGCCAGCGCCACCGGCACGTCCATGGACAGCGCGGCGCCCCGGCGCAGGCTGCCGAGCGCACCGATGAAGAAGGGCATGGCGGAGTAGCAGACCACGGGAATGGTAAACACCAGGCTCGTGTACTGCAGGAGGTGCCTGTAGGCGGGATCCATGCCTTCGAACGCGCCGGCGTAGAGCGCGATGGCCGCCATCATCACCTGCATCATTGCCAGCCCGGCGATGCCGAGTCGTTTGAGCAGGGCACGCTGACGGGCGTCGTGGTCGTCGAGCCCGGCCAGGGTCGGCGTGAAGCCGGCGGATTCGATGGTGCTGAGGATGTCCAGGGGCGTGGTGTCCGCGCCGTGCTCGACCAGCACCTGTCGACGAACCGGGTTGATGTGCGTGGCCTGCACGTCCTCGAGACGGGTCAGTGCGCGCCGGATCTTCCCGGCGCAGGCCGAACAGTGCATGTCGCTGACGCTGAAGGTGCTAATGGTCATCGTCTGCTTCGGCGCGGCGGAAGCTCGTTTTGGTGAGCGGTGGCTTCTCGACCTGGATCTCCGGGTTGGGTCCCTGATAGGCGAAGTACAGCGAGATCGCGCCCATCAGGATGGCCGCGGCCGGTATGGAGAGTACGAGCAGAAGGGGCAGGCGCTCTTTCATCGAACCGGCCCGAAAAAGCTCGTCTGCTCGGACTCGCAGCGGCCCGTGGCCACCGCGCAGAGCTCGACGGTCACCGGCGTGCTCGGCAGGGCGACCGCCTCCCGTGCCACGGCCAGGGTGAGCGGGATGTCGAGCACCTCGCCCGGGAGGCTGCTCAATGCCTGATCGAGCTGGTTCGTGCGTACCACTGTCACCGGCAGATCCGAGTGCACCGCCAGGGTGTAGCTCTGGGCCGACTGGGTCTTGTTCAGCACCTTCAGGCTGTACTGGTTGAGCACCTGGCCGGCGGAATCGGTGCGGAACAGCTCACCCCGTTCCCGGAGCACATCCACCTCGAACGGGCTACGCGCGAAGATGGCCACCGAAAAG
Source organism: Pseudomonadales bacterium (assembly GCA_050118205.1). Classification (GTDB taxonomy): domain Bacteria; phylum Pseudomonadota; class Gammaproteobacteria; order Pseudomonadales; family Azotimanducaceae; genus SZUA-309. Next base: position 2,096 of record JASFLG010000041.1, on the reverse strand, counting down.
GCCGTGATCATCACCAGCAGCACGACGGCGTAGCCCACGGCCCGGGGTCGGAGCCAGTGCGTGCGGCCGCCGGAGAGCTCGTGCTCGGTCGTGTACCGGATGAGCCCGCGCGGGTACTCCATCTTGTCCATGACCTGATTGCACGCATCGATACAGTGGGAGCAACCGATGCATTCGTACTGCAGACCGTTGCGTATGTCGATGCCGACCGGACAGACCTGCACACAGAGCTGGCAGTCGATGCAGTCTCCGAGCCCGGTCTCCTCGGCGCCGCGTTTGCGCGATCCGCGGGGCTCGCCCCGGGCCGCGTCGTAGGAAACGATCAACGTGTCCTTGTCGAACATCGCCGACTGAAAGCGCGCGTATGGGCACATGTAGATACAGACCTGCTCGCGCATCCATCCGGCATTGACGTAGGTGGCGGCGGTGAAAAAGAAACTCCAGAACACCGCCCAGCCGTTGGCATCGAAGGTCACCAGGTCCGGGACCAGCTCGCGGATTGGCGTGAAGTAACCGACGAACGTTACGCCGGTCAGCCCTGCCCAGCCGAGCCACATACCGTGCTTAAGCGCACGCTTTCTCAGTTTCTCGAAGCTCCACGGCGCGCTGTCCAGGCGTATGCGCGCATGCCGTGGCCCTTCGGCGACCTGCTCGATCCACATGAAGATGGCGGTCCACACCGTCTGCGGGCACGTGTAGCCGCACCACAGCCTGCCGACCAGGGTGGTGATGGTGAAGAGCCCGAACGCCGCAATGATCAGCATCCAGCCGAGCAGCCAGAAGTCCTGGGGATAGAACGTCAGGCTGAAGATGTGGAACTGGCGTGCCGGCAGGTCGAACAGCACCGACTGGTGTCCGTCCCAGTTGATCCAGGGGAGCAGGAAGTATCCGGTGAGCAGCGGCCAGCCGGTGAAGAAACGCAGGCGCTGGAAGAATCCTCCGACGAAGCGGGTGAAGATCTTCTCGCGCCGCTGGTAGAGGTCCTTCGGTCCGAAGCCTTCGAGCTTGACTGGTTCTTCCGTGACGTTCGGGCCGTTCATGGGACTTCCTTGCCTTGGGGCTGTTCGCACATACCGGCTGCTTACTGGCTGAGGCTCGACACGTAGCCGGCCACGATGTGCGCCTTCTGCTCACCCAGCACGTCGGCGAAGCTCGGCATGATGCCGGTCCGTCCGTTGCGGATGGTGAAGCCGATCTGGTCCGGGCTGCCGCCATAGAGCCAGATGTCGTTGGTGAGATCCGGCGCGCCGAGGAGCGGGTTGCCCTTGCCATCGGGGCCGTGGCAGGCGACGCAGATCGTGGCGAACTGCGCCTTGCCACGCTCCGCTGCCGCGGCGTCGTGCTCGCGCCCGGACAGTGACAGGACGTACTGGGTCACGTCGGCAACGCCCTGCTCGCCGAGGGCAGGGCCCCAGGGTGGCATGATCGCGTTGCGGCCGCCGAGCACCGTCTGCTTCACGTTGTCGAAGCCCGAGCCCCAGATCCACTCGTCGTCGGTGAGATTGGGAAAGCCGAACGCGCCCTGAGCGGCCACGCCGTGACAGGTGGCGCAGTTGTTCAGGAACAGCCTACGGCCCACCTGCTGGCCCACCCGGTCGGCCGCGAGCTCCTCGGGGCTCATCGCCGCGAGCCGGTCGTACAGCGGCGCAAAGCGCTCTTCGTGCCGGTCCACCTGGGCCTTCCACTGCCCGATGGAGGTCCAGCCGCCCGTGCCCTGCACGTTGCCGAGGCCGGGGTAGTACACGAGGTACCCGATCGCGAAGACGATGCTGATCAGGAACATGCCCACCCACCACATGGGCAGCGGGTTGTCCAGCTCCCGAATGCCGTCGTACTCGTGCCCGGTGGTTTCCTCCCCGGACGTGTGGCGATTGGAAAGGAGAAACGCGCCCGCACCGATCAGGCTGCCGAGGGTGCCGATGATGACAAACCAGCTCCATGCGCTACTCATTGGGCTTCTCCGTTTCCTTTTCTGGTTGATCGTTGTCGAACGGGATCCTGCCGAGCGCCTCCAGCTTGTTTCGACGCGACGGCCAGTACACCCAGAGAACGAGCGCGGTGAATCCGACAACCACCGAGACGAGCGAGATGATCGG
>JASFLG010000040.1:0-14859 GCA_050118205.1 Pseudomonadales bacterium | reverse complement strand
GAACATCTGCTCGTCGGACGCTGGCCAGACGTACTCGCCACTCCAGGGCTCGACCCATGCCGGGTCATCCACGGTGAACCGGTAGAGCAGCCGGCCGTCCTCCAGTCGGCTGAAGCGTTCCACCACGTGCAGGTCCCGGCCGGCCAGGAAGAGCCCGGTGTCGTCCCGGAAATTCGTGGTATCCACCACCAGCGTGTCACCGTCCCAGCGTCCCACCGAGTCGCCCATCCACTTGCGTACTTCCGGCGGCGCGTGCTCGGCATTCATGCGCACGATCCGCGCGTCGTGGTTCATCTCGTTCAGAATCATCACATACGCGTCCGTCTGCACGACGCGCTTCATGTTGTTGTACATCACGGGCAGCGCCGGCGGTCCGGAGGTGCTGCCGAAGCCGAGCAGACAACGCTCGCCGAGAGGTCTCGACTCCGGATCGTCGTACGGCCCAACCGGCTGGTCGATCCACCACGCGGTACCGGTGTTTTCCCGTTCGCCATAGCCGGCCTGTCGACCACGCGCCTTGCCCACGTCGCTCAGAGCAGGCAAACGGCCATTCTCCGGCGACGTGATGATCGACGTGCGGTAGGCGCCATCGATCATCGTCGGGCTGTCACCGATGTCCACGTAGAACGCGTTGTAGCCGCCCACCCCACCGGCCGCGCCGGCGAACTCGGGCACGATGACGTCCACCCCACCCTCCGGTGGCGCTTCCCGGTTCGGATCACTCGGCTCGGAGTCCTTCGCCAGGTTGCTCGACCAGTAATCGGCCACTGCGCGGGCTTCCTCGGCGGTGATCGTCGGGCGCCCCTCGAAGCGCTTCGGTCGCTGCAGTGGAGTCAGCGTGGCGACGTTGTAGGTGCCGGTGAAATCCGGGTGATCCGCGGCCCAGGCGGATGCCGGCCCGGCGGACAGACATATCGCCGCGCACATCAGAGCGATCAGATGGTATCGGTTCATGGATTACGGTTACCGCAGAAAAAAGCAATTGCCAGGAGCATAGAAGCCCGACCGGGCCAAGTCGAGGATCCAGCGGGGTACGGCTACCTGGCGTTACGTATGGGAGAGAGGTCCCGACCGGAGAGGCATCAAAGAAAAAAGGGCGGCCGACGCCGCCCTCTCGAAGCACACGCAGGTGCTCCTCAGTTCGCGCCCATATGGTAGGTCAGCTGCAGCTTGTACATACGGCCGAAACCATTGTGCGTATAGGGATCCCAGTTCTGCGGCAGGGCCACGGCCGGCGGATCTTCGTCCGTCAGGTTGTAGATCGTGCCGGCAACCGTGAAGTCACGCCAGTTGTAGATCGCCGTCAGATCATGAATGCCGAAGTCGTCGACCTTCGTCAGACCCGAGTCGGGATCCGTCAGAAGCGTCGAGGTGGCAAGCGAGCCGTCGTCTTTGTAGTCGGCGGTGTATCGGTAGGTGTACGAGAGCCTCAGGCCGCCCCGTGCGTATCTCACGTACAGGTTGCCTTTCAGATCCGGCAACGGATAGAAGGGGTTCGTGCCAATGTTCATGTACCCGACTCGGTCTCCGCCAGGGGCCAGTATGGTGCCGTTGAGGCTCACGAAGTCGTCGGATTTGTACTCGAGCACGTAGGAGCCTTCGGTGCCGAAGGTCAGCTCGCCGCCACCCACATCGCTGAAGGTGTAGCTCGCGCTGAAATCCAGGCCGCTCGTCTTGATATCGGATCCGTTGATGTAGTAGGTGTCAACCGAGGCGAGACCCGCCGGCTGCGTTCCCAGCGGAACGAAGCGTGGCCGAAGATCCTGATCGCACACCGGCGTTCCGACCCCGGTTCCGAAGGGGTTTTCGGGTGTGCCGTCGCCCGCGCAGTCGTTGGCCGTGTAAGCCTCGATGATCTGATTGGGATTCTCCAGCTGGAAGGCGTCCTTGAAGTCGTAGTACCAGTAATCCAGGGTGCCGAAGAACCCGCCCGCCTGAACAATCGCGCCGACGTTCGCGGTCACGGCCTTCTCTGAACCCAGATCGGGATTGCCAACCGTGTTCACCGCCCGGTAGGCGGCCGCAGCCGGGATGTTGTTCAGATACGTATCCACGCCGCTGAGGTAAGACTGGGGCGGACCGCGGAAGGTGGTCCCTACCGAGCCGCGCAGCGCCAGCCACTCCACCGCCTGCCAGCGCACGGCGACCTTGGGGTCGAGCGTATCGCCGGCCTGGCCGTAGTCCTCGTAGCGGGCTGCAATCTGCATGTCCAGCGTATCCGTGATGGGCAGCGCGAACTCCGCGAAAGCGCCATAGACGGTTCGGTCCGTCTTGTACTCGTTACCAGGAACACCGAACGCCACCAGGCCGAACGGGACGGTACAGTTGGGGCTCAGCTGGTCGGCCGTGGTGAAGCCGAGCGTTACCGCGTACGGGTTGGTCCAGGGACAGGGAAACTTATCCACATTGGAGTAGTCCGCCAGTGTGGTCTGGTACTTCTCGTTCCGCGCCTGCACGCCGGCCGCCCAGCCGATGGTGCCACCCGGCAGCTGGATACCCGTATCGCCGTTGGTTACGAAGTCGAAGACCAGGAGCTCGTTCTTGGCCTCGGCCCAGAGTTCCAGCGTCAGCCAGTCGATCAGCTCATCCGAGTTCGCCAGTGCAGGGTCGTAGTTTGGATTAGTGTAGTCGGCGGGTACCGAGTACTCGATGGCGGTCGAGAACGGATTGAACCACATGCACGGTCCCTGCCCCGGCGTCGAGGTGGAAGGATCGCTGCCACCGGGCGTGCAGTCCGGACCGCCCAGCCCGTTCAGGGCGAATGCCATGCCCTGCACCTGCATGTCGTAGCCGTAGCCCCTGCGCTTGCGCTGGGAGTAGCTTATGCCGGCACTCCAGTCGACGTCGTGGTAACTGCCTTCCAGACTCGTCGCCAAACGATAGGTCTTGGTCTTGAACTTGGCTCTCAGAGGCTTCCCGCCGGGGCGCCCGTTCACACCCAGCATCCGCGACCGCTGGTAGACCTCGACCGAATCGATGGTCTCGCCCGGCGGCAGGTTCGCAAAGAGCTGCGGATAGTCCTGCTTGTACCGAATCAGTCCCGGGTGGTTGACCGGGATGATCCGGTCCGGTCCGTATAGGGAATTCGGCGGGTAAGCCGGCGACGAGTTCCATTCCGGAATGTCCGAGACGGAGTACATGCCTTCCACGTGCAGCGTGGTCGTCTCGTTGAAGTCGTAGTTCACCTCACCGTAGCTCTTGTACTGATTCGTCTTCTCGATCAGGTTGTCGAACTGGGTGAACTGGAAGCTGCACAGACCGAAGAAGACCTCGCCGCCCAGTGCCGCGCAATCCGGCTCCGGGCCAGCATAAGCATTCTGGTTGGTACCCGGCAGTGCACCAGCCGGCAGCGGTAAGCTGCGGTCGACGAGGTACGTCGTGCCCGGCATCCCGGTCGTCGACCAGCCACCATTCCAGTTTTCCGCAAACGGCTTCAATCCCCAGTCCCGGTCGCGAATCTCGAGCTCACTGCGATGGTCGTACTCGAAGGCCAGCAGTACGTTGGTCCGATCGTTCGCCCAGCCGTAGGTCAGGCCGAGCATCTGGTTACCGTTGGAGCCGTCGATCCACTGGTTCGACCCCGTGATCTCGAAACCCTCGAATCCGGCCCGGGAAATGAAGTTCACCACCCCTGCGATGGCGTCCGATCCGTACAGGGCGGCTGCGCCGTCCTTCAGGATCTCGGTCCGCCCCCAGGCATTCATGGGAAACGCAGCCACGTCCACCCCGTTCGACTCGGTACCGACATGTCGCCGCCCGTTGATCAGCGTCAGCGTCCGCGCGGAACCGAGTCCCCGCAGGTTGATGGTGGTAACACCATACTGACCCTGACCCGGTGAGTTGAACTGATTCGTCTCGGCAAGGTTGCCGGCCGTGATGCCGAGCGTGCGAATGAACTCGATCATGCTCGGGTTACCAACGTCCTGCAGATCCTCGTTGGTGATGACGTCGATGGGCAGGGCCGCGTCCTCGGCACTACCTTTGATGTAGGTGCCGGTTACGATGACTTCCTCGATAGCGCGCTGCTGCGCCTCCTGCGCTTGTGCGCCGAAGGCCGCACCCAGTGCGCAGGCACAAAAGACCGGTGCCGCCCTCCAGACAGATTGCCAGTACTTCATTTGTTCCCCTCCAAAGGGTCTCTCTCCATATGCTCCCGGCGCATGTGGCGACCGCGGAGCCCCAATCGCCTCGGGCCCTCCCAGACTTGAGACAACTATGGGTCGGAGCCTACCATCTGATTCGATGATGACAACCGCTGATTGATGGCCTGTGGCGGCACATTTAAGGCATCGCGCGTCGCGAACCATGGCGGGATCGCAACAGACGCGAATCGATGTGATGCCGAAACAAGCCTGGGGACGGAGAAAAGAAAAGGGCGGCCAAGGCCGCCCTTCGATACGCCATGCGGCGCTTACGGATTAGCGAATGACTTCTTGATGGTCAACTGGATCGTACGTCCGAGCGGGTCGCCGATGTACGGGTCATAACCAAGCTGCAGACGCGCCTTCGGCGGATCCTCGTCGAAGATGTTCACCACCGCCAGGCCGACCATGGTCTCCCAGGGTCCTTTCCAGTTCACGTAGAGGTTGTTGGCGTAGTAGTCCTTCACCTTCTCACCCCACGTCACCGGTGTCAGGACGCCGTCCGAGTTGTACACCGCGGTGCCGCCACGATCGTCCGTCACGCCGTCGACGTACCGGAGCTCCCAGCGGAAGTTCCAGTTGTCGAGGTTGTAGTTCACGTAGCCGAGGCCACGCCACTTCGAGATGGTTCCGGGGAACCGCTCGTAGTTCGTGAAACCCACCGCATCGTAGGCGTCGAAGATCCGCACGCCACCGAAATCGAAAGCCGACTGATCGTACTTGTCGACGTACGTCGCATTCACCCCGGCGGAGAGAATGCCCGTGCGGATCAGCGAGTCGCTGAACTCGTAGGTCAGGCTCATGTCGATGCCGGCCGTCTCCACCGGCGACCCGTTGACCACCGGCGAGGAGATGCGCTGCATCTGGTTGCCCACGGTCACGCCCTGCGTACACGTATCGTTCTGGTCGAAGACGACCAGATAACGCAGGGGATGGTTACAGTTCGCGAGCTGAGTACCCGTCCCGGGCCCGTTGCCCACCGCGTTCGAGATCGCCGCATACGGTACGGACGTGATCTGATCCTTGAACTTGTAATCCCAGTAATCGACGATCGCCTCGAAGCCGCCGGCCTGCAGGATGAAGCCAAGGCTCCAGGTATCGGCCGTCTCGGGCTTGAGATCCGGGTTACCACTGAAGTCAATGGACCGATACTGGTTCGCCGCCGCGGGCACCGGCTGCAGACCCGTCGCCTGCAGCGACAGGTTCACCGGCGTCGGTCCGCGGAACGTGGAACCTGCGGATCCGCGGAATGCCAGCCAGGGCACGGCCTGCCAGCGGATCGACACCTTCGGGTCCGTGGTGTCGCCGGTCAGGCCGCCGTAGTCCTCGTAGCGGACCGCGAGCTGCACGTCCAGCGTATCCAGGATCGGAACGTGCAGCTCGCCGAAGAACGAATACACCTCCTGGTGCAGCTGCTGCGGGATGAACTGCCCGAGGAAGATGAAAGGTCCCGTCGGGAACGAGCAGCTCGTGTCACCGGGGTCGGGACAGGGTGTGACCCGCGCGTCGATGAGTGGGTTGTCCGGATAGGTTTGGTAGTCGATCTCCCGATACTGGGAGCCGAATGCCCAGCCGACCTGGCCGCCCGGCAGCGAGAAGCCGCCGAACTCACCGTCGAGCACGGCGTCCACCACCAGCAACGATTGCTCCTGGGTGATGTTCCAGCGGTCGAACATCCACTTCTGAATCTCGACACTGTTCGCATTAGCGGGAACGTAGCCCGGGTTGGCCCCCAGCTCCGGATAAGGCGCGCTGCGCTCGATGGCGTTCGAGAACGGGTTGAAGAACAGGCAGGTCGAACCCGGCAAGCCGTAGGCGATCCCGTTGCAGTCGTCGCCGCCCAGACCCTGAAGCGCGTCTTCCAGGCGGGAGATTCGCGTGTCTACTCCTGAGCGCTGCATCTCGGAGTCCGAGTACGTCACCGCGATATCCCAGCCGATGCCGTCCAGCCAGCCACCTTCGAGGGTGCCGCGCAGGCTGGCGGACGCCCTGGCCATGTTGTTGTAGTTCACGTTGAGCTGGCCGCCGTTGCCGCCGGTGATCTCATCCACACCGCCCCAGCCGTTCGGCCGCCAGAAGAACAGGCGGATCGTGTCGGTGGCATCGACGACGGGCGACGACAGACTTGACTGCTGCAGCGCCGTCAGCGCGCCCGGGTTGTTGCAGAACGGCGTCGGGCAGTCCGGATCGCTCACTACATAGAATTGAAAGGCGCCGGGACCGTTGGGACCGGAGGTGGGCGGGTACGACGGCGAGGTGCGGTACTGGGGCAGCTTGGTCGTGGCCCACAGGCCTTCGATGTGCAGCTCGACACCGTCGGCGATCTCGGTGTTGATCTCACCGTAGATCTGTTCCTGACGGGTCTTCTCCACCAGGTTGTCGAACGGAATGAACGTGAAACGGCATACCGGCCCTCCCGAGGCGGCAGGCAGCCCGTCCGGGTAACCGCCGAGCGCGCTGCAGTTCGAGTCCCGCGTGAAGCTGGCCACCGCCGTGCCGCCATCATCCGGCGGCCCTCCAGAGTACGGCAGGAAGTTGCCCGGCGTGCCGAAGGCTGACCATCCCGTGGGGTTGTCCAGGTAGGGCGCCGTCGCCCAGTTCCGATCGGTAGACTTCAGCTCGTCGCGGTACTGGTAGCCATAGGAGACGAGCACGTTCGAGCGCTCGCCCTGCCAGCCCCAGTTCACGCTCCAGCGGTAGCTGCCGGAATCCTGGATGTCCCGATAACCCGCCTCGAGCTCGAGGCCATCGATATCCTTCCGGGTGATGAAGTTCACCACGCCGGCGATGGCGTCGGAGCCGTAGGTGGCGGCAGCGCCGTCCTTCAGCACCTCCACCCGGCCGATGGCCGCGAGGGGCAGCAGGTTGGTATCCACACCAGCCGGGCCTTCCGCCGGCGTGTAGGTGGTGCGGCGGCCGTTCATCAGCACCAGGGTGCGCATGCCGCCGAGGCCGCGCAGGTTCACGTTGCCCGTGCCGATAGTGCCCTGGTTGGGACCGAACTGGTTGGTCTCACCCATGGTCGGGCCCACATAGGGCATGGCCCGAATCAGGTCGAGGGCGCTCGGGTTGCCCCGATCCTCGAGCTCCTGTGAATCAATGACGTCCACCGGCAGCGCCGCATCCTCGGGGGTGCCGCGGATGTGCGAACCGGTGACCACGATTTCTTCGATTGGGCCCTCTTGTGCGAGGGCGATAGGACCTATGCCCAGAACGACCGCGCACAACGGCGCGCTCCAGGCGGAATGCCAGCGTCTCATTATCGGAATCCCCTATTCTCTCCATTGGACCCGCGACCCCTATCTGCGGGTTCCCTGCGAACTACCCTCAGGTCGGACCTGTCCGCACGGAGCTGAGACTATCACCAGACGGAAGGAATACAAGACTCTGCCCGACAGGCTCGCGCGCCCGTGAAACGAGCGCCAATGGTGCATTGCCGCATAGCCCGACACGTCCGGAATCGGCCACTCACCAGGGCCCGGAGCCCTCCATGCTCTGCTCCAACTCGCGGCGAAGCGCGGCGATGAGTTCAGCCGCGCCCAGGGCGCGAATCCGTCCTACCCCGGCACCCGCCCACATCACACTGAAGTCGGAATCGGCCGTCGCGGAGACAAGCTGCTTCACGGCGTCGTAGGCGATCGGGTAATCGGGAACTTGCAGAGAGACGCCCTCCAACGCCCGGATCAGCGGATTGACCAGCCCCCTCGCCGGACGCCCGGAGATCAGCGAGGTCAGGCGAGTCTCCCCACCCTGCATCAGGCGGCGCCGATAGGCCACGCCTGCCAGTGACTCAGGGCACGCGAGAAAGGCCGTGCCGAGCTGCGCGGCGCTCGCGCCCGCCTCGATCACCGCACGCACGTCCCGTCCCGACATGAGACCACCCGCCGCTATGACAGGCACACGCACGGCCCTCACCGCGTTCCGCACCAGGCGGATCAGACCGTCGCGCCCCGCCGTCGTCGCGTCCGGCTCCGAAAGAAACGCACCGCTGTGCCCGCCCGCATCGAATCCCTGGGCAACGACAGCATCCACCCCGGCGCGCTCCAGCGCATCCGCTTCCGCAACGGAAGTGGCTGTGGCAATCACGAAGATGTCGGCTCCACGAAGCGCCTGCATGCGACCGGGCGCCGCCAGACCGAAGTGCACGCTGACCACGTCGGGCCGTTCGTCGAGCAGAACCTCGAGCATGGCGTCGTCGTCGTTGAACGAGGAGTAGATCTCCGTCAATGCCGTCGGCGCCTTGCCACCCGCCTGCTCGAACAGGGGCGCCAACGCATGCAGAAAGTCGGCTTCGAGTTCCGGGTCACGCCTGGGCGTTGGATGGGTGAACACGTTCGCCGCGATGGGCCCGCGGGTGAGCGCGCGGGTCGCGCGAAGTGCCTCGCGCGCGGCATCGGACCCGAGCGCGCCCAGTGCCACCGACCCGAGGGCCCCAGCGTTGCTGACCGCAGCCGCCATCTCCGTCGTGGAAACCCCGGCCATGGGCGCCTGGATCAGCGGGCACTCCAGGCCCAGGCGCTCGGTAAGGGCGTTCTGCATCGGCGCAATCTCCTGGATCTAAACTTCGTTTAACAGATTCCCTGTCGGAATGTATTAGTGTCCACCCATTCCAGAAACAATCGTATAATGTCCGCCGCTCCTCGCAACCCGACCACGAACTTCACACAGGACCAACACCATGCCAGGTTATCTGCAGATGATTGACGAAGTGGCCTCCATGCGGGAAGGCCACCCCACCTGGGGCGCCATCAACCCCGAATACGTGGTGCGCATGAAGCTCCAGAACCGGTTCCGGACCGGCCTCGAGATCGCTCAGTACACGGCCGACATCATGCGCCGCGACATGGCCGCTTACGATGCGGACCCGTCCAAGTACACCCAGTCGCTCGGTGCCTGGCACGGCTTCATCGCCCAGCAGACCATGATGAGCGTGAAGAAGAACCACGGCTCCCTGGACCGGCGCTACATCTATCTCTCCGGCTGGATGGTGGCGGCGCTGCGCTCGAAGTTCGGTCCCCTGCCCGATCAATCCATGCACGAGAAAACCACGGTTCCGGACCTGATCGAGGAGATCTACACGTTCCTCCGGCAGGCCGACGCCCGCGAGCTGCGGCACATCTTCATCGAGCTGGACGAGGCTCGGCAGAAAGGCGCCAACGTGGACAGGATCCTTCAGAAGATCGACAACTACGAAACGCACGTGGTGCCGATCATTGCCGACATCGACGCCGGCTTCGGCAACGAGGAGGCCACCTACCTGCTCGCCAAGCGCATGATCGAAGCGGGCGCGTGTGCCATCCAGATCGAGAATCAGGTCTCCGACGCCAAGCAGTGCGGCCACCAGGCCGGCAAGGTGACGGTACCCCACGAGGACTTCATCTCCAAGATCAACGCCATCCGCTACGCGTTCCTCGAGCTCGGCATCGACAACGGCATCATCGTCGCGCGCACGGACTCCCTGGGCGCCGGCCTCACCCAGAAGATCCCGGTCTCGCTGCAGCCCGGTGATCTCGGCGACAAGTACTGCCAGTTCCTCGATGCGGAAGAAGTGCACGACATCGACGAGCTGCAGGACGGCGACATCACCATTCACCAGGGCCGCAAGCTCTGCAAGCCGAGGCGTCTGGACAACGGTCTGTACGCCTTCAAGGAAGACACCGGCTTCGACCGCGTGGTGCTCGACTGCATCACGAGCCTCGAGCACGGGGCGGATCTGCTCTGGATCGAGACCGAGAAGCCGAACGTAGCTCAGATCGCTGCCATGGTGAACGCCGTGCGCGAGAAGCGCCCGGACGCCAAGCTCGTCTACAACAACTCACCGTCGTTCAACTGGACGCTCAAGTTCCGTCAGCAGGTGTTCGAGGACTGGAAGGCCGCGGGCAAGGACGTGTCTGCCTACCCGGACCCGGCCAAGGACGAGAAGGGCCTGATGGACGTGAAGTACGACGACAGCGAGCTGGCGAAGGAAGCGGACCAGCTGATCCAGTCCTTCCAGAAGGACGCCGCTCGCCAAGCGGGCATCTTCCATCACCTGATCACGCTGCCCACGTACCACACGGCGGCACTGTCCACGGACGTGCTCTCCGAGGGCTACTTCGGCAACGAGGGCATGCTCGCCTACGTGCTGGGCGTGCAGCGTCAGGAGATCCGCCGCGACCTGGCCGCCGTGAAGCACCAGGACCTGGCTGGCTCCAACATCGGGGACGACCACAAGGAGTACTTCCTCGGCGAGAAGGCTCTGCTGGCCGGTGGTGCAGCCAACACCATGAACCAGTTCTGAGTGATCGACACCGCAGCGCTCTGCCGCGGTGTCCCTGAGACCCGGGCGGTCCGACCGACAGGCGGATCGCCCCTTTTTTTTCCCTTCCTTCTACCTTTCTTTGCAGGGCTGCGCAGCGAGAGCGCCGCTCGCCATCCTATCGTTGAGTGTGCTCACGAACTGCTGACCACAGGGATTGCAGACACCGTACGGCTACTGCAAACTCGAATGGTCCGACACATTCGGATCGGGAGCCTGGGGAGGTTCCCGTAAGGACTATCGATAAGCAACGAAAACGTCCTGGAGGGGAAAAACCATGACCATGCGCAAGCTGCGATCGTTGATCGCGGTCCTTCTCGTGGCACCCGCTTTTGCGGTTGCACAATCCGGAGATATCGAAGAGATCGTTGTAACCGGCTCCCATATCAAGGGATCCCCGGAGGACGCGGCGTCCCCGGTGCAGACCCTGCAGCGGGAAGACATCGTAGCGTCCGGGGTATCCGACGTGTCGGAGGTAGTACGCAACCTGTCCGTGGCATCCGGCTCGGATACCGCGCCGCAGGACGGCGCCCGCTTCAACGGCGCGGCCGGCTCGGGCCTCGCGAACGTCAACCTGCGGGGCCTCGGCCCGACGTCCACGCTGGTGCTGCTGGACGGCAAACGACTGCCCTATGCGGGCCAGAAGCTTTCCGACGGCGACCGGTTCGTGGACATCAACAGCATCCCGATCACCATGATCCAGCGGGTGGAGGTGCTCAAGAACGGCGCATCCGCCATCTACGGATCAGACGCCATCGCCGGGGTGGTCAACTTCATCACGCGCAGCGACTTCGAGGGATTCGAGGTCACGGGCAAGTACCAGGACGTGACCAAGGGCAGCCAGACCGACGCGACGATCGGCGCCATCTTCGGCTGGGGCAGCGCCGACGACCGGGCGCACTTCGTGATCGGCGGCGAGTGGTTCGACCGCACGTCGGAAGCGTCCTCGGACCGACCGGATCTGCGCGCCGATCTCTATGAGAAGCAGGATGCGACGATCGTCAACCGGTTCAGCGTCTGGCCGTCGGGGCCGGATGCCAACTGTCTGAACACGGGCGCGGACTTCTTCGTGGACAACTTCGACGGCTCGGACCCCAACTCCTGCAACCGCCACGCGCTGAACACGCCCGCGGCGATCATGATTCCCGCACAAAGCCGCGGCAGCGTGATGTTCGACGGCCGGTTCTCCTTCTCCGACTCGGCCGAGCTCTACGGCCAGGCGTCCTACATGAAGGGCGACAGCGGCGAGAGCCTGCCTGTCTATGGCGGGCCTATCGAGCCGAAGTACTTCCTGCCGACGCTGATCGGCGCATTCTCCGGCGTCACCATCCCGCCGGATGGCTGGCCCAACGATCCGTCGATGAACGTGAATGGCGGCAACCTGCCGACGCCGGCGCAACTGGCTTTCTATCCACCCGGCACCCTCCCGCTCACCCTCGCCGACTACACGCTGCGCACGCCGGGCATCGAAAACGACCGCAAGTACCACAGCGGCAACGACAACGAGTACTGGCGCGTGTCCGGCGGGCTGCGCGGCGACTTCAATCTCGGCGAGAAATCGTGGTCCTACGACTTCGGCGTCACATACGGCGAGAACACGTTCAGCACCAAGACATTGGAGATCAACAAGGACCGGCTCGAGCTCGCCATGTACGGCCTGGGTGGCCCGGACTGCACGCCGAACGGCAGTCTGGATCCCGCTGATCCGCGGGCTGCGCTCGCGCGTTACTACCTGGCCGGTACGGACGGACAGTTTGACGACACGGCGACCGATCCTGGCGCGGTGGGTCCGCTGGAGTCTTTCTTCCTGGCTCTGTCCGGCCCACTGCCGGGCTTCCCTTACATCAACCCGGACAACCTGGTCATGGCCATGACCAGCAGCAACATGGGGGATGAATCCCAGGGCTGCAACTTCTTCAATCCCTACCTGTCCCGGGACCTCTCGGGTTCACCGAACTCGGAAGAGCTGCTGCAGTGGATCGAGTACCCGATGAAGGACTATCAGAAAACCGACACCTACCTCACCGAGGTGGACATGGTGTTGTCCGGGGAGCTCTTCGAGTTCAACGGCAACATGATCTCGCTCGCCTTTGGCGGCCAGTACCGCGAGGAAGGCCGCAAGACGGCCGTCAACCCGCAGATCACCGGCACGGTCAACAGCTTCGGCTATCTCTCCGGCGGCACGTCCCTGGGCGGCCTCTCCGAGAACCGGAACTTCGACGCGGACCGGAACGTCTGGGCGCTCTTTGCGGAGCTCGCACTACCACTCACCGACGACATCGACGTGCAGCTTGCCGGCCGCTGGGAAGACTACGGCGGAGACATCGGCTCCCACTTCGATCCGAAGCTGGCCGTGCGCTGGCAGACGACCAACTCACTGGTGTTGCGCGGTGCCGTCTCCACCAGCTTCCGGGGCCCGGCGCTTGCCCAGATCAACGAGGGCACGGGCTACAGCCTGGAGTTCGGCGTGGCCGACTATCTCGGCCAGCAGGGTGGCAGCCCACCCGAAGGCAGCAACTGCGTGCGCACCGGCCGTTGTGCCATTCCGGCGGAGGACGCGGCGCCGACCATCATCATCGTGAAGCAGGGCCTGGAAACACCGGATCTGTCCCCGGAAACGGCCACCTCCTGGAACGCCGGCTTCATCTGGACGCCAACGGGCAACTTCCTGGAAGGCCTGACGGTCAATCTGGACTACTACCAGATCAACTTCGAAGACAAGATCATCGACGTGCCCACCCAGGCGTTCCTCACCGAGGAGCTCGGGCGCTTCCAGACCGCGCTGGCCGCCGGCGACTTCACTATCGTGGACCCGACCCAGGCGAGTTTCGGGCAACCCTGCGATCCGAGCGATTCGATCTACGATCCGGGCGCCGCCAATCCCCTTGCCGAGATCTGTCAGGTCAACCCCGCGGCCTACGCCGTCACCGCCTCGGACTCCGAGTTCAACGGTAACGTGCTGCGCCGCCCCGACGTCACCCGCTCGCTGCAGATCATCTCCAGCCGTGCGATCAACACGGGTAAGGTGGACACCTCCGGTATCGACGCCTACTTCCAGTACCTGTGGGATTCGAGCTTCGGCCAGTGGTCGGTCGACAGCCGGATGAGCTACATCATCGACTACAAGGTCAAGGACTTCCCCACCGGCCAGCCGGACTATGACGCCGCGGGCTGGGCGAACCGGGGACCGAACCGCCGGATCACGCGTTCAATGCCCGATTTCAAGGGCAACGCCCAGCTCTCCTGGTTCTACAAGAACCACTTCGCCCGGTTCGGCATGCGCTTCGTCGGCAGCTACAAGGACGATTCCGTGCCTTCGCTGCGCCTCGAGGAGAAGTTCGATCCGTACTTCGCGTTCGATCTGACCTATTCCTACACGTTCCGGCTCGGCGATAGCGGCGATCTGCAGTTCACCGTTGGTGCGATCGACCTGTTCCAGGCCGACCTGCCGAACGTGAAGGACTCCCGCGGGGTCGATCTGTACACGTTCGATCAGCGCGGACGCCGACTGTACGCGGCTGTGAAGTACAGCATGTAGCCCATCTTGGAGGAAGAAGAAGGGCCGGCACTGCCGGCCCTTTCTTTTTTTGGAAGTGCTTCTCTGAAGGCTGCGGACGCTGCGGGCGGATCAGCCGCCGCTGCGCTTCACGCGATAGCCCTCCGCGCTGAGCAGCGCCACGACCTTGTCCCGCTGATCGCCCTGCAGCTCGATCACGCCGTCCTTGACGGCACCGCCCACGCCGCAGCGCGTCTTGAGCGTTTTGGCGAGCTTGCCCAGATCCGCATCCGACAACGGCAGGCCGCGCACCAGGGTCACCCCGGCGCCTTTGCGGCCTTTCGTCTCCCGGGCGACGATCACCGCGCCGTCACCCTCCCTGGGTCGGCTCCGGTCCCGGCAGACGCACTCGTCAACCGGGCGCCGGCAGCCGGGACAGATCCGGCCCGCATCCGTCGAGTAGACCAGACCGCCGCGACCTTTCTTCACGTCGTGATCCGATCTGGAGTCAACGGGAGCCCTGACCGTCGTCCACCTTGATGCAGGTGCCGGTCACGGCCTCGGAGGACGGCGACACCAGATACAGCAACGTGCTGTCGAGCTGCTCAGGCTGACAGATGCGTTTGCGGGGGAAGTGCTGGGAGATGTCGCCCATGCGCTCCAGCATGCCGTCCATCATCTCGGACGAGAACGCACCGGGCGCGATGGCGTTCACGTTGATGTTGAAGCGCGACCACTCCACGGCGAGCACCTCGGTCATGCGCACGATGGCGGCCTTGGTGACGGAGTACAGCGCTGCCCCGTTGCCGCCGTAGTTGAAGGCGCCCACCGAGGAGATGTTCACCATCCTGCCGGGCACCTTCTCGGCAATCAGCCGACGTGCCACCTCACACGACAGATCCCACGGGCCGCGCAGATTGGTG
>JASFLG010000039.1:0-14967 GCA_050118205.1 Pseudomonadales bacterium | reverse complement strand
AGGCGGTCACCGTCGCGGACGCGCCATCGGCATGCGAGCCCTGGCGGGCGGATTTCGGCGCGTCGGCCGACTGGGTGTCCCGGGAGGACCTGCGGGTTCCGAGTGGCGGCGAGCTCGTCGCGCTGTGTACGACGCTCGGGTTTCCCGACACTGCTGTCCGCCATCTGGCGGATCAGCGGCCCACCTGGGACGACCCACGCATCCGCCGGCTGGGAGCGCACGTTCAGTGGATGATTGCTGATCGTTACACGCCCACGGGCTATCACCGGCTGGGATGGCCGAGCGTGTTCTCGAGGTGCCCGCTTTTCTATGCCTACGCGGCGCTCGGTCTGGCCCGGCGAGTGGCAAGAGAACAGTCCGAGCGCGGCATCGACGCCGAGGTCACCCGGACGACCCTGCGCGACATCGGTCAGCAGGTGTATCTCCACGACCGCGTGTACGGCGAGGTTGGCATGAACAAGGGCTGGTGGCTGTGCCACCACCTCAGCCATCACCTGTACCGGCTGGGACGCCTCCAGTTCCAGCGGGGACGCGCGCGGCGCGCATTCGGCCCCGTCCCGCCCGACGCGCCGTTTCTCGACGTGCACATTCCCGAGGACGGCCCTCTCGATCCGTCAGCCTGCGATGCGGCTCTGGCACGGGCAGCGCCTTTCCTTGCCCGCTACCATCCGGACGAGAACGCGCGCTTCCTCGCGTGCACCTCGTGGCTGCTGGACCCGGTGCTGGCCGAGCTGCTGCCCGCCGGGTCGAACATCGTCGCCTTTCAGCGCCGCTTCGAGCGCCACGAGCTCAGGGATGGGCCGTCGAGCGTGTTCGAGTTCGTGTTCGACCGCCCGGATCTCGATCGAACGGAGGTGCCGGACGTGTCCGTGCTCCCGCGCGACACGCACCTGCGCGCCGCGATCGTCGGCCACTATGCCCGCGGCGGGGTGATCCGGATGGGGGTAGGCACCATCCCCTTGTGACGGGCCGGGCTAGTCGCTCGGATCGGTCCTGCCTCGGATCACTCGTGCGCCGTACTTGTCGAAGGCGAACTTCCACGCCCAGATGATCATCACCTTGATCTTCACGTCGAAGCCGATCAGTCCGCGGATGTGCACGAGCAGCCATCCCCACCAGGCGACGCGGCCTCGTACGGGCCGTCCGAAGACGTTGCCGACGGCGGCATTACGCCCGATGACGGCCAGCTGTCCCTGCTCGGTGTAGCGGAACGAGGTGGCCGTGCCGTTCAGGTAACGGGCGACGAAGGTACCGGCCTGCTCGGCGGCGGGGGCGAGCCCTGGCAGGGGCTGACCGTCCCAGGTGTAGGCGCCTACGTCACCCACCGCGAACACGTCCGGATGACCGGGCACGCGAAACTCCGCATCGACCGCGATCCGCCCGGCCCTGTCCAGCTCGAAGCCGGCTGCCTCGGCGAGTTGCCGGAAGCGTGGAGGCGCGGCTGCGCCCGCCGCCCAGATCACCGTCGCGATGTCGAGCCGGGATTGCGTGCCATCCTGCTCCAGCGTGATGCCGCCGGCATCGATGGCGAGCACCCTGGTCCCTGCTCGTACCGTGACACCTTTCCGCGCGAGCTTCCTGACCGCATCTGCGGCGGCCGCTTCGGAATATTGCGCAAGCACCCGCGGTCCGGCCTCGAGCAGGACGATCTCGCAGTCGCCCGGATCGAAGGAGTAGAACTCACGCGCCAGGGTGCGCCCGGTGAGCTCTCCGATCGCCCCGGCCAGCTCGACCCCGGTCGGGCCGCCGCCGATGACGGCAAAGCGCATGTGCCGGGCGCGCGTGTCCGGATCGTCGGTGTACTCGGCGGTCTCCAGTGCGCCCAGAATGCGATCGCGGATGGTGAACGCATCGCGCAGGAACTTGAGGCTCGGCGCGTAGGCGCGCCAGTCGTCGTGCCCGAAGTAGTTGTGCCCGAGCCCCACCGCGAGAATCAGCTTATCCCAGCCGTACTCGACGCCGCGCGCGCTGCGCACGACCTTCCGTTCGAGATCGATGCCGGTGAGCTCCGCCTGCACGACACGCGCCTGAGAGGGCGGCACGATCATGCGCAGCGGGGTCGCGATGTCCGTGGAGTCGAGCGACCCTGTCGCCACCTGATAGAGCAGGGGCTGGAACAGGTGATAGTTTTCACGATCGAGCAGAGTGATCCGGAAGCGTCGGGCATCGAGCGTACGCGCGGCCGCCAGGCCGGCAAAGCCACCCCCCACGATGAGAACGTGCGATCGGCTGTCGTGGGTCGGAGTCTTCATGAGATCTTCTTGTGGAAGCGGCGCAGGACTGATCTCAGAATAGGCGGGCCGCGTCAAGCGGACGCGACGAGGTGTTCAACATCACCCTGATCAGGAACCAGCCATGACAGAGAATCCGGGCCTCTCGCCGCGCGCTGGCGTTGTGCGCACGCCCGAAAGCCGCTTCGCCGAGGTTGCCGACTACCCCTGGACGCCATCCTATGTGGAGATCGAGCCGGGGCTGCGCATGGCCTACGTGGATACGGGGCCTTCGGATGCCCGCGACACGGTGCTGCTTCTGCACGGGGAGCCGACCTGGGGGTACCTGTACAGGAAAATGATCGGGCCTCTCGTCGACGCCGGCCTGCGCGTGATCGTTCCCGATCTGATCGGCTTCGGTCGCTCGGACAAGCCGACCGACGAGACCACCTACACTTACAGCGGTCACGTCGCCTGGGTCAGGCGGCTGATCGAGATGCTGGATCTCCGGAATATGACGTTCTTCGGCCAGGACTGGGGCGGGCTGATCGGTGGCCGACTGGTGGCGGAGAACGAGTCGCGCTTCACCCGCGCGGTATTCTCCAATACCGCGCTGCCGAGCAGCCGGATGCCGTCATTGCCCGGCCTGCACGCCCAGGAGCGGCTGGCGCCGGAGACCCTGCAGTCGCTGTTTGGCATCGACTGGCGTGCCACGGTGGACGGCGACGACCGCATCAACCCGGAACGCCTGCACGCGCTCGTCCATCCCGCCCCCGCCTTCTACTTTCCCGCGTGGCGTGTCTACAGTCAGGAGGTGGACACCCTGCTGCCTTCGAAAATCATTCCCGGGTGGTGTCTCGAGCCGCTATCGGCGGCCGCGTGTGCCGCTTATGACGCACCGTTCCCTTCGCCTGAGTACACGGTCGGTGCGCGTCGCTTTCCGATGCTCGTGCCGCTCACCGCCGATGATCCGGAACGGCTGCGCTGCGATGCCGCGTGGGCGGTCCTGGAGCGGTGGCACAAGCCGGTGCTCACGGTCTGGGGCGACCACTGCCCCTTCACGAACGCCGATCTCGGTCGGTCGTACCGGGATCGGATCCCTGGCGCCCGGCTGCCCGGTATCGATCACGCGGTGCTGAGAGCCAGCCATTTCATTCAGGAAGATGCGGGCGAGGTGGTGGCGCAGCGCGTGGTGGCATTCATCCGCCGGTTCCCAATCAGCGGCTGAAGCTTTTCCATTGGACAGTCCGTCGTGGCACGGCGGAGCGCCTGCCTGACATTGGGAATTCCCAATGTGTCGGAAACGCTGGTGCAATGATCGCCGCCTTATCCTCCGACGGGTGAATCGGAGCGCCCCCCGAAACCTCATCATCCGTGCCGGTGCGGTCGTGCTGGTGCTCGTGCTGACCGCAGGTTGTGCCACTTACGAGCCGGCGCCGCTGGATGCGCGCGACGTGGCGCAGCGTCAGAAGGAGACCAGGATGGATCCCGACGCCGTTGGCGCCGTGCTCGAACGGATCGCGCCGGACTATCGATGGGATCGGGCCTCGTGGAACGAGCTCACCCTGTTTGCGGCGGCGCTGGCGGCGAGTCCCGAGGCGGCCAGGGCCAGATCGTCACTGCTCGCAGCCCAGGCGTCGGCCCGGGCCGCCAGCGTCGCGCCGGGACCGTCGTTCGCTCTGTCCGCCGAGTACGCCCTGAATGCACCGGAACACTCGCCCTGGCTGCTGGGCGTGCTCGGCGACCTGCCTCTCGAAGCGGGTGGGCGTCGGCGTGCCAGACTCGAGTCCGCCGAGATTGCTCTGCGCCAGGCACGACTGGACTACGGGCAGTCGATCTGGCGCATCCGCATGTCGTTGCGCCGGGCACTGCTCGCCTGGCGGGACAGCGGTGACGCGCTCGAGCCATCACAGACTCTGCTCGCGCGTACGCAGGCGCAGTTCGATGCGACGCTTCATCGTGTGGAAGCGGGCGAAGTCCCGCGTTCCGACCTCGAGCGTGTGCGGGGTGATCTCGCGGCGGCACAGGATGCCCTGTCCAGTGCGCGTGCGCTGCGGGACCGGTCGGTCATCGACCTGGCGGCGGCGATCGGCGTTGCGCCGGATGCCGTCAGAGCGCTCCGGATCGAGGCGGCCGCACCGGTTGGCGCGCTGCCGGGTGCAGCGCCCGCCGACGCCGAGCAGGTCGCGCTCGAGAACCGCAGCGAGATATCCAGGGCGGTCACGGACTATGACCTCGCCGAGTCCGGCTATCGCGCAGCGGTCGCCGAGCAGTTTCCCGCGGTCAGTATCGGTGCGGGATACACCTGGGAACGCGGTCTGAAGAAACTGCCTGCGGCGCTGACGCTGGCGCTGCCGTCGTGGGACCTGAACGCATCGGCGATCCGGGCAGCCCAGGCCGCGCGGGACGACGCCGGGGCGAAGCTCGAATTGGCGGTCGCGACGGTGCTGACGGAGATGCGGGGTGCGCAGTCGGACTACGCGGCGGCGCAGTCCGCGGTGGCGCTGGCCGAGCAGGAGATCGTGCCCGCTGCACTTCGACTCGCCGATCAGGCGGACAGGGAGCTTGCCGTGGGCTGGATCGATCGTGCCGACTGGGCCGCGGCACAGGCCGGGCTCGCGAAGGCCCGAATCGATCTGCTGGCTGCCAGGCGCCGGATACGGAGCACGTTTCTCGCGCTCGAAGATGCAATGCAGACCCCACTCGCGGGACCGGAGACGATGGTCGGCGCCGGATGGGCGGAGCCGGCCGGATGAACCCGCGCCGTGCATTGCTGGGACTGATCGTGTTTGCCGCCGCAGGCCAGTCTCCATGGGCGGGTGCGGCAGGCTCTACACCGGAAGTGACCATGAGCACGGAGAATCAGGCGCGGATGGGCGTCACGGTGTCCACCCTTGAGCGGCGGTCGCGGGCCGACGTCGTGCATGCCTACGTAAGGGCGGTCGATATCGTGCCCCTGCTCGCGCTGGCGTCTGACCTGCAGGCGGCACGCGCTGCTCTCGATGTATCCGAAGCGGAGCTCTCCAGGCTCGCCACCCTTGCGTCCCAGGCGCAGAGCGCCTCGGCTCGGGACGTGGAAAGCGCCAGGTCGGCTGCCGCGGCTGCCGGGTCCCGGCTTTCGCTGCTCAGGAGACGCCTGCGCGTGGAGTGGTCGACCGATCTCGCCGGCGAGGTGGAGCAGTCCGAGGGGCTCGTCGAATCGCTCTCGCAGGGCGAGACCGTGCTCCTTCGTGCCGATGCGCCGACCCGGCCGGCGGGTGTCGTGGGTCAGGTTGTCATCAACGCAGGGAAAGACCGGGCACCGCTGGTGGCGGAGCCGATCGGACGATCGGGCACCATTGACGCACGAATGCAGACGATTGGTCTGTATGCGCTCCTGCGCTCGGGCGGCGCTGATCGGGTCAGACCCGGCGGTGTGTTCGAAGGGGAGATTCGCACCTCTGACGTCAGCCAGGGATTTCTCCTGCCGCGCGCTTCCGTGGTGCGGATCGATGGATCGAGCTGGGTGTACGTCCAGACCGGCACAACGACCTTCCAGCGGCGGGCCCTGTCGGGGGCGCGGCCCGTGCCCGAGGGCTGGTTCGTGTCGGATCACTTCCAGGAGGGGGACATCGTCGCCGTCTCCGGGGCGGAGTCGCTGCTCGCCGTGGAGGGTGCGCCGGAATCCTCGGCGCCCGACTGATGCTCGTCGAGATCGTCAGACTTTCGCTGCAGCATCCGCGGCTGCTGGCTCTCGGTGCCTTGCTGTTCACGGTCTATGGCGGCTTGCTCCTGTCCCGGGCGGAGTTCGAGGTGTTTCCGGAGTTCGTACCCGCACAGGCCAACGTCCAGGCGGAAGCGCCCGGGTTCTCCGCCGCACAGGTGGAGCAACTGGTGACGCAACCCATCGAGGACGTCATCAACGGCGCCACCGGGGTTGAATCGGTCCGGTCGAAATCGATTCAGGGGCTCGCCGTCATCGACATCGTGTTCCGGGACGGAGAGGACCCTTACCGGGCGCGTCAGATCGTTGCCGAGCGCTTGAGTGAAGTGGCCGGACGTCTTCCGAAGGGCGTCTCCGCGCCGACGATCTCGGCACTGACATCGTCGACGATGGATCTGCTCAAGGTGGGCCTGGTGAGCGACGAGATGTCGCCGATGGCGCTGAGAGATCTCGCTCAGTGGACCGTACGTCCGCGCCTTCTGGCGGTGCCGGGGGTCGCGCGCGTGACACTCTACGGGGGCGGGTTGCCGCGCATCGAGGTTCGGGTGCGTAACGCGGAAATGCTGGCCCGGGGATTGTCCCTTGCCGACGTGACTACCGCCGTTCAGATCGCGACCTCCATTCGAGGTGGTGGCTTCGTGGACACGAACGCGCAGCGCATCATGGTTGAACCCCAGGGCGCGGCCGTTACCGCGGATGAGCTCGCCGCGACGGTGGTCGCGCCCGGCACCCACGGGTCACCGATTCTGCTGGGAGACGTCGCCGATGTCGTTGACGCGGCAACGCCCCGGTTCGGCGACGCGCTGATCATGGGGCGCCCGGGTGTGCTGCTGACCCTGGCGAGCCAGTATGGCGCCAACACGCTGGACACCACGCGGGCGGTCGAGGTGGCGCTCCACGAGCTGAAGCCGACATTCGATGGTCTGGGTGTCACCGTGTATCCGGCGCTGCACCGCCCGGCGAACTTCATCGAGACCGCACTTGCCGGCGTGCGGGGCGATCTGCTGCTCGGCGCGGTGCTGATCACGGTGGTGCTCCTGGGCTTCACGCGCGACCTTCGCGTGGCGTTCATGGCATTCGTATCCATACCCTTGTCACTGCTCGCTGCGGTCATGGTGTTCGAAGCTCTGGGGCGCACGATCGACACCATGGTGCTCGGCGGTCTGGCCGTAGCGCTGGGGGTCGTGATCGACGACGCGGTCATCGGCACCGAGAACATCGTTCGAAGGCTGCGTGAGGCTCCGGGACGGTCGACGCGTGAGGTGATTCTCGATGCGGCAGTCGAGGTGCGTGGCCCGGTCGTCTATGCCACCTTCGTGCTCGGCCTGACCATGGCTCCGGTTCTCTTCCTCACCGGACTGCAGGGTGCGTTCTTCTCCCCACTGGCCGGGGCATTCCTGCTCGCCACGTTCGCCTCGCTTGCGGTTGCCACGACGTTGACCCCAGCCCTTGCGCTGCTGCTGATCGGGCACGCGATGCCTCCCGCGGAGCCGCAGATCGTCCATGCGCTGAAGCGGTGGCATCTCGCGGTGCTTCGACCGCTCATGCGGCGTCCGCGGGTTGCGCTGGGCGCCATGGCCGGCATCGGTCTGCTCGCGTTGCTCGGATTCTCCCAGTTCGGCGCGGAGCTGCTGCCGGCATTCAGAGAACGCCACTACGTGCTCGCCGTGATCGGACCGAGCGGCGCATCGCTGGAGTGGATGCGTGAGATCGGCACACGCATTTCCCGGGACCTCCTGAACATTCCCGGCATCTCCACGGTGGAGCAGCAGATCGGCCGTGCGGAAGAGGGCGAGGATACGTTCCCACCGAGCGAAAGCGAGTTCCACGTCGAGCTGCAGGCCGTGGATGGCAAGGAGGAAGAACGCATTCTCTCGGATATACGCGGGGTGCTCGCCTCCTATCCGGGTCTGGAAACCGAGGCTCTGACGTTTCTCGGCGACCGGATCGGAGAATCGCTCAGTGGTGAGACCGCGGCGATCGCGATCAGTGTGTTTGGTGCGGACCTGGATGCCATCGACGTGGTTGCCGCACGGATCGCCTCGGTCGTTCGCGCAACGGAAGGGACCGTCGACGTGCGCGTCCAGACGCCGCCCAGCGCGCCGGTGCTGTCCATCGCGCTCGATCCCGCAGCGCTCGCCCTGCGGGGGATCTCGGCGGGGGATGCTTTTGATGCGATCGAGGTGGCCAATCAGGGAAAGGTGGTCGCCCAGGTGACCGATGGCCAGCGGGTCAGGGACGTTGCGGTGGTGGTCCGTCCGCCCGGCGCCAGCGATCCGGAAGCCGCCGGTGCGATCCAGGTACGCGGAGCGGGGGGCGCGCTGGTTGCCCTCGATACCGTGGCGGACGTATCCATGGCAGCACGCCGCGCGGAGATCTCCCATGATGCGGGCCGACGACGCCAGGTGGTCACCGCGAATGCTGCCACGGCCGACGTGGCTGGTCTTACCCGAAGGGTGCGTGAAGCGGTGGCGGCGCAGGTGGATCTTCCTGCCGGGGCGTATCTCGAGTATGCGGGTGCCGCCGAAGGCGAGGCGCTGGCCCGACGGGAGCTGCTGATGAACGCCGGGGTGTCCGCGATCGGCATCGTGGTGCTGCTCGTGCTCGCGTTCGGCGGTGGCCGGCCCGCCGCCCTGATTCTCTCCAGCGTTCCATCTGCGCTCGCCGGGGGGGTCCTGGCGGTCATGCTGACCGGCGGGGTGGTATCGCTGGGGGCGCTGGTCGGGTTCGTCACGCTTTTCGGTATTGCCGCACGGAACGCGATTCTGCTGGTCTCCCACACCGATCACCTGATGGAGGAGGAGTCCCTGGCGTCTACGGCGGAGACCGTGATGCGCGCAGCGTCCGAGCGCCTGGTGCCCATACTCATGACCGCGCTGGTGACCGCGCTCGGCATGGTTCCGCTGGCGCTAGGCTCCGGAGAAGCGGGTCGCGAGGTTCAGGGGCCCATGGCCCAGGTCATCCTCGGCGGCCTGGCGACCTCCACCGTGATCTGTCTGATCCTGCTGCCGCCCCTGATACTCGTCTATCGCCATCGTGGTTACCATGCGGCTGACGACTCGGCATCGGTGACCACCGGAGCCTGAACGGGAAAGGCAATGCATATTCTGCTGATCGAGGACGACCGGGACACGGCCGCGTTCACCGCGGATGGGCTGCGTCGCCAGGGTCACGTGGTGGACGTGACGGAGAACGGGGTGGATGGTCTTCACATGGCGCTCGAGGGTGCGCCGGACCTTGTCATCGTCGATCGGATGGTGCCCGGATTGGACGGCGTTTCCGTCGTCAGGGCCTTGCGGGCGGCGGACAGATCGGTGCCGGTGCTCTTTCTGACCGCAATGGGCAGCGTGGAGGACCGTGTCGCGGGCCTCGATGCGGGTGGCGATGACTATCTGGCCAAACCCTTTGCGTTCTCGGAGCTCATCGCCAGAGTGAACGCCCTGGCGCGACGGCCGCCCATGCGCGAAGCGCGCACGACGATCGAGATCGGCAACCTGCGTCTGGAGCGGTTGCGCCGTCGGGTGACCGCAGCCGGCCGGGAGATCGCTTTGCAGGCGCGCGAGTACCAGCTGCTGGATTATCTGATCGAGCACGCCGGTCAGATCGTCACTCGAACCATGCTGCTGGAGGGACTCTGGGGCTTTCATTTCGACCCGGGGACGAACATCGTGGAGACGCATATCAGTCGCCTGCGGACGAAGCTGGACCGGGGTGGGGCGACTCCGGTCATCCGAACGGTTCGAGGCGTGGGCTACACGATCGACGACGATGGCTGAGTGGCTGCGCTCCACGTCGATCAGAGTCTCCCTGGCCTTTGCGCTCCTGATGATCGCTGCCTTTCTGATTGCCGGGGCGCTGATCTGGAACAGCCTCGGCACCATCGCCGAGCGTCAGATCCGTCAGCGGATCGAGCTCGAGGTCGCTGCCATCCACCGGGAGCTGAGAGCCGAAGGGCTGCAGGCAGCCATCGGTGCGATCGAGAGCAGAGCAGAGCGCCCGGGTGCTTTCGAGTACCTGCTGACGGATTCACGGGGACGACGACTGGTTGGTGATCTCGAACCGCTTGACGACGGCCGGTATGGCTGGCGCCGCGTCGAGCTCGAGGGAACGGAGGTCGGTGCGGAGGGTGCGCAGAGTCTTCTGGCGCTGACCGAACGTCTGGAACGCGGATACCGGCTGACGGTGGGTGAGGACCTTTCGCGATCCGCCAGCCTGCAGGCGGCCATTCTGCGTTACATCGCCATCGTGGGAGGCGCGACCGTGCTGGCCGCTCTCCTGGCCGGTGCACTCGTCGCCCGTGGGACCCTGCGCCGGATCGACCGTCTCAACGCGACGATCGAGGCGGTGGGACGGGGCGACCTCGGGGCCCGCTACGAAACCTCCCGTACCCCCACCGACATCGATGACATCGGCGCCGGAATCAACGTGATGCTCGAGCGGATCGAGGGGCTCATCCGCAACATTCAGCGTGTTAGCCGGGACGTGGCGCACGATCTGAGAACGCCGCTGACGCGCCTGCGCCAGCGTCTCGAAGCGGGAGAGAGCCCCGAAGCATGCGCGGCACCGGCCGGCAGCACGGCGGCCGCGCTGAGCGACGTGGATGACATCATACGGATGTTCGATGCGACGCTGCGCCTCGCCGAGATCGACGCCGGTCGGGTCAGGCAACGCTTCCGAAGCGTGGAGCTGGCCAGCGTCGCAGCGAACGTGGTCGATGCCTACCGGCCGGACGTCGAGGAGTCCGGAAGAAGACTGAGCACCTCGCGGCTCGACCCGGGCCGCGTTTCGGGGGATGCCTCCCTGCTGATGCAGGCACTCGCCAATCTCATCGAAAACGCCATGCGCCACACGCCGCCGGGGACGGAGATCGATGTCTGCATCATCGCGGAAGGGACCACGACGTCGCTGGTGGTCGTCGACAATGGATGCGGAATCCCGGAAGGCGCACGGGCCGAGGCGCTCGAGCCGTTTTCCCGGCTCGACGGCAGCCGGATGGCCAGGGGCTCGGGTCTGGGTCTCAGCATCGTGGCCGCGGTCGCGCGGGCCCATGGCGCCACCCTCGACCTGTCCGACGCCCGTCCGGGACTGCGCGTGTCGCTGCGCTGGCGTGCCCTCTGACGGGGACGCAGACCTGCAAGAGCGCCGTCAGGCGTCCTGGACCGATCCTTTGCGAGCGCGCCGGCGCCAACGCGTGACGGCCAGATGCGCCAGCCAGATCATCAACGTGGCACTCAGTCCCCCCAGGATGATTTCCCTCTCATGGCCCTTCAGGTCTTCGAGCCAGCGGTTGAGGAGGGAGCCGGAGAGGTAACCCGCCATCACCACCGCGATGGACCAGAACAGCGCGCTCGCCAGGTTGAACAGCAGGAATCTGAGGCGCGGGATGTTGGCCAGGCCGAGGGCAAACGGCGTCAGCGAGCGGAAGCCGTACATGAAGCGGTAGCCGAGCATGAGCAGGTTCTGGTGGCTGTCGATGAAGCGGAAGACGCGTCCTATCTTCGCCTGCCAGGCGGGCCGCCGGGTCAGGTAGTCCTGGCCTTTGAGTCGTCCGAGGTAGAAAAAGAACTGGTCAGCGATCAGCGTGCCGATGAATGCCGCGGCGATGGTCGCGAGCACGTTGAGGTGGCCCTGGTGCGCCGCGAATCCGCCGAGCAGCACCACCGTTTCGCCCTCCAGAACGGCCCCGAGGAGAATGGCCAGATAGCCGTATCTCTGGATCAGATCATCCATGGGCGCACGGTCGAGTGCTCAGCATCGGGATGCCGGTCGCAGCCTGCGTGTTCACCCGCGCCAGTACACCCGAGTCAGCAGCACGAAGACGGTCATCAGCTCCAGCCGGCCGAGCAGCATCGCTACCGCCAGAAGCCACTTGGCGAGCGCCGGCAGCGGGGCGAAGTTGCCGGCGGGACCGACAATCTCACCGAGGCCGGGACCGACGTTCGTCACCGCGGTGACGGCTGAGGACAGAGACGTGACCAGATCGAGACCCATGGCGCCCAGTGCCACCGTGAGGGCAATGACGGTCAGGCCGATCGCGAAGAAGAAGGCCACCAGCGCCGACGTGATCGAGGGATCCACGCGGCGTCCGTTCAGGCGCACCACGAACACGCCGTTCGGGTGGATGAGCTTCTTGATCTGTGTCCAGAAGAGCTTGAGCGCGAGCTGGATCCGGAACGCCTTCACCGAGCCCGCCGTCGAGCCCGAGCAGCCACCCGTGAACATCAGGAACAGAAAGGCGGCTACGAAGAAGCCACCCCACAGAGAGTAGTCGGTGCTCACGTAGCCGGTGGTGGTGATCGTGCTGACCATGTTGAACGTCACCACCGTCCAGACCCGAATGGGAGAGCCGCCCTGCGGGTCGAACAGCACCGTGCCGAGCATCGTGACCAGCACGACCATCCCGGCGAAGAATGCGACCTGATCGTCCCGAATCAGCGCCTGTGGGCCCGTGCGCAACGCCTGCAGGAGCACGACGAACGGCATACTGCCGAGCAGCATGAAGATGGTGCTCACCCAGAGAACGCCGTTCGAATCGTATTTGCCCATGGAGGCGTCGGAGGTCGAGTAGCCTCCCGTGGAGATGGTCGTCATGGCATGGTTGATGGCGTCAAAGGCGCTCATGCCGAACAGCCAGTAGAAGAGTGCGCAGAGCACAGACAATGTGAGATAAAGCAGACCGATCTGGGCGGCGACATCGCGTGTCCGGGGCTGCGCCTTGTCACTCCAGTCGGAGGATTCCGATCGGAACAGGCGCATGCCGCCGACGCCGACGAGTGGCAGGATGGCAACGGCCATCAGCATGAAACCCAGCCCGCCGACCCACTGCAGCAGCGATCGCCAGAGCAGGATCGCGGGCGACATCTGATCGAGGCCCACCAGAACGGTGGAGCCGGTGGTGGTGATGCCGGACATGGACTCGAAGAACGCGTCCGTGAAGCTGATGTGCTCGTGCAGAGCGATGGGAATGGATCCGGCCACGCCGGCGATGACCCATACGAGCGTCGTGATCAGGAACGCCTGCCGGGGATGAACGGCGATGTTCGGACGCCGGAAGATCAGGTAGAGCAGCAGCGCCGGCACCAGAGTCATACCCGCCGACTGAAGGAAGGGTTTGTAGTCGTGGGTGCCGCCGAAGAAACCGATGAGGGCCGGAACGAGCATCAGATCGCCCATCGCGATCATGGTGACGCTGACGACAAACAGGGTGGGGCCTGGCTTCACGGGTAAGTGACGATTGCTCGGCGGGCGCGGGCCAATTCTACATGCAATTCGTCGGAGCTTGGTGCACTCTCGGTCAATGCGGTCACAACCTGGCACAAGGGTCCGGGCGACGTGCGCTCGCCGGCGAGGCGGCGTGTGCGCACCGGGGGCGGGGCGCGTGCCGGGACGTGCCCGGCTTGCGTCGGCCGTTCTTCTTATGGTGTGTGTCGCCGGTTGCCAGGATCGCGGGTCCTCCGTCTACACCCCGGTCGAGGATCTGGTGCTCGCGGATTCGACCCTGAAGGCCTGTGCCGTGCGGATCGCGAAGGACCACGACTGGCCCACCGCAGGCAGGGTGGAGACGCTGCACTGCAGTGGCTCGGGCGGTCCGAAGATCACATCCCTGGACGGCATCGAGACGCTGAGCAACCTCACGGACCTGAGCGTCGCCCACAATCGGATCCGGGACGTTTCTCCGCTGCTCACACTCAGGAAGCTGGTGCGCCTGGATCTGGCGTTCAACGACATCGAGGCGATCGAAGCTCTGCCATGGGCCCTGCATGTGGACCTGAACCATAATCACCTGCGCGACGTGCGCTTTGCGTCGACCTCGCCGAACATTCGCACCCTGCTGCTCGAGTACAACCGGATCGAGGATCTGCGGCCGCTGGGCGGGCTCGAGTGGCTCTCCGAGCTGCAGGTGAGCGGCAATGGCATCGAGCATCTCGACGGCATCGATCAGCTGACCCGGCTCAAGTACCTCGTTGCATCGAACAATCGGATCACGCGCCTCGAGCCATTGTCCGGTCTGAATCAGCTGGTGAGCGTGCAGCTCGCAGGAAACGGAATCGGCGATGTGTCGCCGATTGCGGGGCTGATCGAGCTGAGGAGCCTGGATCTGTCGCGGAACGACATCGAGGACGTGGCGCCGCTGGCGGGCCTGGAGAACCTGAAGGTGCTGAAGCTGTCCGACAATCCACTCACCAACGTGACGAACCTGGTCGACCTCAGCGAGCTGCACGAGCTGGATGTGCGGGGCGTCCCTGGATTCACTTGCGCCCAGCACGACGTGCTCGTCGGCGCGTTCGGTCCGGGTGTGGTTCGCTCCGATGCCGTGTGTGGCGGCGGGCCCGCGAAAGGCAGCGGTGAGTCATTGTGAGAAAGGTCAGGGGGCATGGCGCGGGGAGGCGGAACTCGATCGGCATTCGGCCCTCTATTGTAGTTTCCAGACGGCGCAAACGCGTGGTGAATCGGGGCAGGCTGGTGTACGCGTGATCTGGCGCAGCGCATCGTTGGTGATGATGGGTTTCCTCGCCGTGTTCGGCATGGGGGGCAGTGGCAGTGCGC
Source organism: Pseudomonadales bacterium (assembly GCA_050118205.1). GTDB lineage: Bacteria > Pseudomonadota > Gammaproteobacteria > Pseudomonadales > Azotimanducaceae > SZUA-309. Next base: position 507 of record JASFLG010000039.1, on the reverse strand, counting down.
TACTCGCTGCGGACGGCTCCGCTGGGCGGCTGACGGTCATCGATGGCGACACCCTTTACGGCGACGGCGCCCTCATCCAGCTCGCGGGCGTCGACGCCCCTGAGCTCGGACAGCAGTGTCTGGATGACGGCGCGACACTTTACAGCTGCGGGCTCGCGGCGGCTTTCGAGCTGGAGAAGATCATCGCCCTCGAACCCGTCACCTGTTCGCCGAGCTCCGCGCCCGGATCGGGTTACGAGTGCTTCGCGCCGGACGGGCCATTGAACCGGCGGCTGGTCGAGGAAGGCCTCGTGGTCGCCCTGCCGGACGGTGACCTCACAGGGGCCGAGAACCAGGCCAGAAGCATTCCGCTCGGCATCTGGCGCGGCACATTCGTGGCACCGCGAGCCTGGCGCGCAGGGACGAGGCTACCTGAGGAACGTACCGACGAACGGCTCTGCCCGGTGCTCGGCATCGAGCGCGATGGCCGTCGCCTGTATGTCGTTCCGACCGATCCGGCGTACGAGA
>JASFLG010000038.1:0-14976 GCA_050118205.1 Pseudomonadales bacterium | reverse complement strand
TTGAACTTGCCCTCGAAGCTGGACTGCATCTTGCCTTCGATGGTCCAGTACTCGCTGTGCCCGTCGGCCTGGTCGTATGCGAAATTGACCGAGCCATCGATGCCTTCCAGCGTGCACCCGCCAATCGGGTTGCTCGCGGCGAGCGCACCGGACGTGCCGTCGTTGTAGTTACACGGTCCCGACCGCCAGTCGTCGCCGGCCTTACCGGCAGGTCGGGATACGGGAAAGTTGCCGGGCTGGGGTACCGGATCGCCCAGCGTGGTCGGGTCGTAGCCGTCGTAGAGCAGGTTGCCCGTATCCATGAAATAGTCCTGCTGATACAGCCAGTCCCGTTCCTGCCAGGCACCGGTCAGGCCGAGCTGGATGGTGTCGAAGTCATACTTGAAGCCGAAGGCCACGATGTCTTCGTTTTCCTTGTACACCGGCTCGAAGTCGGTGTGCATCTTGCGGAAGCCCGTGTCGTTGGGACCCACGTTGTACTTCCGCGTCACCGTCGGCACAAACCCGGATGAGGCGTAGGCGTTACCGAAACCCCAGATGAGGCCCCCCGTGCCGACGTAGGCATTGGGTTCTCCGAATACGACTTTTCCGTCGGGCAGACAGCCGATGGTGGCAACCGGATTGGTATTGCAGACCTGGTTGGTGATCCGGGCCCGGTCGTCGTTCTCGTCGAAGTAGGAGTACATCACCCAGAGGTTCGCCCGGTCGGTGATGTCCCACGCCGCGGTTGCACGGAACGAGGTGATGTCCCGACCGTCGAGGTCCTTGTCGATACCGCTGATCGTGTCGACGCCCGCACCGGGTCCGTTGTCCGCCACCTGCTTGTAGGCCGTGTTCTTGATGAAGCCGTCCCGATCGAGCTTCATGCCGGCCAGCCGAACGGCAAAGTTGTCGGCGATCGGGAAGTTCACGGCGCCCTTGAAGCGCCAGTTGTTGTAATCACCGCCTTCCACGTCGAGGAATCCGTTCACGCTGTCGAAGTCGGGTTGCCGGGTGACGAAATTCACCGCACCGCCCGTGGCGTTTCGGCCGAACAGCGTACCCTGCGGACCGCGCAGCACCTCGACCCGTTCCATGTCGTAGAACTCGATGGCGCTCATCTGGGAAGCGATGGGAATCTCGTTGACGTGCGTGGACACGCCGGACTCCCCACCAATCACCAGGTTGCCGATGCCCCGGATGCTGAAGCTGTAGCCGCCGAAGTTCGTTGGCGTGTACGACAGGCTCGGCGCGCTCATCTGCAGATCCGAGGGTGTGACCACGCCCCGCTCTTCCAGCATCTCACCGGTCAATGCCGTCACCGCGATGGGCACGTCCTGGATGCTCTCCGACGTCCGCTGCGCGGTTACGATCACCTCTTCGATCTTTCTGCCCTGGCTTTGCGCCTGCTCCGCAAATGCGGGCACGGCAAACCACGACAGCAACAATACCGTTGCGCCTGAGCGCAGATAACTACTCATGGTGTAAATCCCCTCAATCTCTCCAAAAGACCCGGCCCTTTAAAGAGCCAGCCGCCGGACCCGTCTCCTCCTCCTCTGAACCTCAAGGAGCGGACCCTGACAGATCAATACATTATCGAGTCCCATTCGGCATGTCACCTTTTTAGAACGCGTTTTTGTCTTACACCGGCATGCCGATGACATGCCCCCGCCCCCTCAGCTGTGAGGATTTCGTGGCAGACGAATCCCGCCCGTTAAAAAAAAGGGGGCGCCGAAGCGCCCCTCGCTCATACCAGGTACCCGATCAACCGTTGCCGAAGTTGTAACGAACGGATGCGCCCCAGACCCTGGGTTCCGTGAGGAAGTAGTTCCGGTAGTAACCGGACGTGTCGGAGGTCAGGTAGTGACCGGTCACGTTCTCTTCGTCCTCGATGTTGCGGACCCAGAGTTTCGCCTCCCAGTGTCCGTCGTCGCTGTTGTAGAACAGGGACAGATTGTGCTGGTCCCAGGAGTCGATCTGGTCGCCCACCGTGTTGAACTCGCGAGCGTAGGAGTCGTCCTGCCAGTAGTAGTCCCAGCGTAGGGTCACCGCGCCAGCGATCGCACCAATGTTCCAGCTGTAGGCGGCACCGAGGTGAATGGTGTTTTCCGGCGCGTTCGGGAGCTGGTTGCCATCCAGATCGATCGGCACCCCTTCCACCGTGTCTACCCCGACGGCATTCAGGTATGCGCGCGAGAAAACCACCGGCAGCCCGTCCGGAACGCCAGGGGTGCCGGCAGGATAGACGGCACCCGGGGCCGAGATCGCAGCACCTGCCGCAATCGCGTTGTCGACGACCGCCTGCGTCAGCTGCGCCCTCGGCGCCGCGTACAGGAACGCGAAGTCGTTCAACGTGATGTAGTCCGGATCGCCACCTTCACGGTTGGTCGGGTCCACGGATTGGGAGCCTTTCACCTTCGTATTCAGATACGAGTAGTGCGCATCGACCTGCAGCCCGGGGAGCTGGTCCGGCCGCCACTGCCACTCGAACTCCGCACCCCAGATGTCGGCGTCGATATTCTCGTTGAGAGAGGTGTTGTTCTTGATCCGTGCGACCTGCAGACCCTGATAGTCATAGATGAACACGGTGCCGTTCAAGACCATCGTGTTGTCCGCAAGGGTGGACTTGAAGCCGAACTCGATGGAATCGACGAACTCGGGGTCGAAGTCGAATTTCGAGTCGGCCTGGAACTGAGTCGGGATGGCGGGGTTCGCGCCGCCAGGCTTGTAACCCCGGCTGTAGAACGCGTACAGCATCATGTTGTCACGTGCCTGCCAGTCGACACCGAGCCGGCCGGTGGTTTCCTTCCACCGGAAGCTGTGTGGCGAACCGGTGAGGTCACGCGTCTCGTTGAAGTCTGGAACGATCGGCACCAGGCTGTTGATCGCGAGACGCTCGGGGCTCTGCGCCGCGGTCAGCGCGGCCGCATCAATCTGCGCGTCGGTCGCGCCATAGTAGTTCGCCATGGCACGTGACCCGTCGGAGACCGCATCACCCGCATCGCCGTTGACGATGTCGATCACACGAGTCCAGAGCGGCGGGATGGTCGGGTTGTCCAGCGGCAGCGACAACGGGAAGTTCGCATCCTGGGCGTTCCACAGCAGCGACGTATCCTTCACGCTCTTCTTGTCGTCGTTGTAACGTACCCCGGCGGTAACCTTCACCGTCGGCGTCACGTCCCAGTATGCCTCGCCGAACACGGCCCAGCCTTTTCCGAAAGTATCGCCGTCGGGATCGCCCGTGTTGTTGAAAAATCCGGTGTAATAGTCTGCACGGGCGTCGAGTCCGTTTGCGTTCACGTAGTAATCGCCCTGGGCCTTCAGGTCGAAGTAGCTGGCGCCGACCAGGAAGTTCAGCGGGCTGTCGAAATGCGACTGCAGCTTGCCTTCCACCGTCCAGTACTCGGACCAGCTCGAGGCCTGGTCGAAGGTGTAATCCCGGGTCAGATTATCCTTGTAGATGCAGCCACCGAAGATCCCGGATGTGCCGTCGAAGGCATTGCACTGGGAACTCGTCCAGTCGTCGCCTGCCGCCTTCAATGACTCACCGCCGGCCGTGTCGGAGACGGGGTAGTCGCCGTCCGCGCGGAACGGGTTGGGTCCGGGGACACCAACGGCCGGACCGAACTCGACGCCCACGTTCATGTTGTAGTCCTGACGGTAGTTGGCGTCGTGCCGACGGTAACCGCCGTCAAAGCCCAGAGTCATGGACTCGAACTCGTGGTTGTAGCCGAACAGGAACGCATTTTCCCGGTCCTTGTACACCGGCTCGAAGTCCGTATGCATCTGGCGCAGGCTGGTGAGTTCCGGCCGCGGCCAGTTGTACACGTTGGTCGCATTCGGCGCACCGAAAGGAACAACGCCGTAGAGGCCGACGACCAGCATGTCGAAGCGCGAGGTCAGGTTTGGCTGCTCGAAACCCACCTCGTTCGGCTTGCAGCCGTAGGTCGGCAGATCGTTCTGCGCGCAAACCTGGTTGGTGATCCGTGCCCGGTTGTCGTTCTCGTCGAAGTAGCTCCACATCACCCACAGATTGTCGGTCTCGGTGATGTCCCAGCTCGCGGTCAGGCGCGTCGTCAGAATGTCACGACCGTCCACTCGCTTGCTGATCCCGTCGATCGTGGAGCCGTCCACACCGACCTGGCCGTAGGCGAGGTTCTTGGTGTAGCCGTCACGATCGAGCTTCATGCCCGCAAAGCGCAATGCGAAGTTGTCCGTAACCGGAATGTTCAGGGCCCCTTTCAGGCGGTAAGCGTCGTAGTCTCCCGCCTCGAAATCCAGAAAACCGCCGACGCTTTCGTAGTCGGGCATCCGGGTTACGAAGTTGATCGCACCCCCGGTGGCGTTGCGTCCGTAGAGGGTACCCTGCGGCCCGCGCAGGACTTCCACCCGCTCCATGTCGTAGAACTCCACGGCGGTGAGGTTCACCGGCATGGCGATTTCGTTGACGTGTATGGACACGCCGGCATCGCCGGTGGACGCGGTCACCAGACGACCGATCCCCCGAATGCTGAAGCTGTTCGAACCGAAGTTGGTTGGCGTGAAGCTGACGTTCGGCGCGTTCATCTGCAGGTCCGATACCGTGATTACCTGCTTCTCTTCCAGCATCTCGCCGGTCATGGCAGTCACCGCAATCGGCACGTCCTGGATACTTTCAGATGTCCGCTGCGCGGTAACGACCACCTCTTCAATGCCGCCACGGGCGGCTTCCTGCGCGAGCGCTACGTTGGCGGCCTGCAACAGGCCAGCAAACGCCACGGCGCCCACGACGCGAGTCAGGGTAAAAGGCATGAAATCCCCTCCATAGTTTACGACTCAGCTCGACAGTCCGGCCTGTGATCAGCCGTTTGGGTCGAGCGCATGCGGAGTAAAAAGGTTCGATAGGCGTCAGTCAACCGTGAACGGCCAGCCGGCTGATCCCCTCGCGTCTCGATTGGTTACGATTGGTAACACCACTCGCGCCACTTCCGGCCCATTCGCAACACCGACTCCTCGCGACTGTATTCCGCAAGGTCGGCAATCGGAACCCACGCGAGATCGAGGGACTCGCCGGACACGCGGAACTCCTCGTGCTCCGCCCGGAACAGAAAGCGCACGTCATAGTGGTAGTGGGCCGGGTCGGCTCGCCGGGCCGGGATCTCGTGCACGTCCAGATCGAAGATCGCCGGATCGAGCAGGGCGACAGCCAGTCCCGATTCCTCCTCGGCTTCCCGTTGCGCCGCGGCGCGCGTATCCGGCTCGCCGTCGCTGTGGCCGCCGAGCTGCAGCCAGCGTCCGAGCTTCCGGTGGTGGGTGAGCAGCACGTGCGTCCCCGGCGCGTTCACCAGCCACGCCGACCCGGTCACGTGACCGGCCCAGCAGTCGCGCTCGAAGCAGCGCGGATGCGCGCGCACGAAGGAGGAGAAACGCTCGACCACGGCCGCTTCCTCCGGGAAGCGTCGCGCGTAGTCGTCGATCAGGGCGAGCAGCGCAGCCCGGTGCACGGGTCGTTGCCTCGGTGCGAGTCAGTCGGGATACTCACGCGTTCGTCATTCACGTATCGCAAACAGGGGGACTACCATGCTGGCACTCATCGCCAAGTTCAACGTCGTCGAGGGCAAGGAAGCGGACTTCGAGAAGCATCTGCTCGACCTTGCTGCCAAGGTCCGGGCCAACGAGCCTGGTAACGAGCTGTACTCGCTGTGCAGGGACAGCGACGGCAACTACCTGATGCTGGAGCTCTACAAGGACGCGGCATCCCTGGAGGCGCACGGCAAGTCCGAGCACTTCAAGGCGGCCGGCGCCGGCTTCGCCGGGCTGCTGGCCGGTCGGCCCGAGATTCAGCAGCTCGAGGTGATCGGTTAGCAGCCCCCGGAAGACACGCTGCTCCTAGCGGGCCGCCCGTCGCGGCCCCGCCATCTCCTTCTGGAACAGCTCGGCGAGCTGATCGGTCATGGCCCCGCCGAGCTGCTCCGCGTCGGTGATGGTCACGGCGCGCCGGTAGTGGTGCGTCACGTCGTGACCGATGCCGATGGCAATGAGCTCCACCGGTGAGTGGTTCTCGATCATCTCGATGGCGTACTTCAGGTGCTGCTCCAGATAGTTGGAGGGATTCACCAGCAGCGTCGAGTTGTCCACCGGCAGGCCGTCTGAGATCACCATGAGCACCTTGCGCTGCTCGTGGCGCACCACCAGTCGGTTGTGCGCCCAGATGAGCGCCTCGCCGTCGATGTTCTCCTTCAGGAGCTCCTCGCGCATCATGAGCCCCAGATTCCGGCGCGTACGCTGCCAGGGATCGTCCGCCGCCTTGTAGATGATGTGCCGCAGATCGTTGAGGCGGCCGGGGTTCGAAGGCTTGCCCTCGGCGATCCACCGTTCGCGGGACTGGCCACCGCGCCAGGCGCGGGTGGTGAAGCCGAGAATCTCCACGCGCACAGAGCAGCGCTCGAGCGTGCGGCCCAGAATGTCGGCACACATGGCGGCGATGGTGATGGAACGGCCGCGCATGGAGCCCGAGGAGTCGATCAGCAGCGAGACCACCGTGTCCCGGAACTGCATATCCTTCTCCTGCTTGAAGGCGAGCGGGTTCATCGGATCGATGATCACCTGAGTGAGCCGCGAGGTGTCCAGCTGGCCCTCTTCCAGGTCGTACTCCCAGGTCCGGTTCTGAATGGCCATGAGCTTGCGCTGCAGGCGATTGGCCAGCTTCGAGGTGGCGTGCTGCAGGGGCACGAGCTGCTGGTCGAGCAGGGCCCGCAGCCGGATCATCTCGTCCGGCTCACACAGCTCTTCGGCGCGGACGATCTCGTCGAACTCTTCCGTGAACGCGTGGTAGTTCACGTCGACCCGGATGCGTCCCGCATCATCGGGAAGCTGCATCGGCGACTCATCCGGGTCGGCCTCGGCGCCGAGATCGTCGAGGTCCATGTCCGCGTCCATTTCCATCAGCGCCGACTCGCCCTCGGCGCTCTCGTCGGCCATGTTCTCGTCGTCGAGCATCACGTCCTCGGGCAGGAACTCCGAGTCCGAGTCGGCGCCTTCCTCCACCGTTTCCGTGTCCTGGTCTTCCTGCTCGCTCTCCGGGGGCTCGTCCAGCTCGGTCATGAGCCCCAGGTCGCTGATGATCGAGCGGCAGACGTCGGCAAAGGAATTCTGGTCGAGCAGCACGTCTCTCAAACGGTCGATGTCGGTGCCCGCATGCTCCTCCACGTAGTCCCGCCAGAAGCGGACGACGTTTTCCGCCGACGGCGGCAACTCACGACCCGTGAGCTTCTGCCTGACAAGCAGACCCACGGCAACGGCGAGCGGTGCTTCGGCTTCCGTGGTGATCGAGTCGAAGGCCGCTTCCCGGCACTGCACCTCGAGCGCGGCATCCAGATTGCGCGCCACGCCCTCCATGCGGTTCGAGCCGATGGCCGAAACCCGGGCGTCCTCGATCCACTGGAACATTTCCTGGGCCGGACCGCCGCGGGGGGCACGCGCCTGGTGCACGCCATCGTCGTGGTAGTGCAGCCGGAGTGCGAACTCGTCGCCGATGCCGCGCACGGCATTGATCTCGTCCTCGTTCGCACCAAGCGGCGGCAGGGGCACCCGTATCCGGTTACCCCGCAGGGAAGGCGGGCCCTGGCCGAAGCTCACCTCCAGCTCGTCGTCGCCGGCGATAGCGCGGATGGTGGCCGTGGTCGCGCGCTTGAACGGCTCCAGTGGGTGCTCTTGATCGGACATTTCGCTCGAACGATCAGGCGCTCTTCAAGGTGATGGCGGCGGTCGCGTCGCCCAGATCCTCGCCCATGCAGCGCTGGTAGTACTCGGCCACGATCGGGCGCTCCAGCTCGTCGCACTTGTTCAGGAACGTGAGCCTGAAGGCGAAGCCCACGTCACCGAAGATCTCCGTGTTCTCCGCCCAGGTGAGCACCGTGCGGGGAGACATCACCACGGACACGTCCCCGTTGATGAAACCTTTGCGGGTGAGATCCGCCACCGCCACCATGTTCGAGATCAGACGCTCGCCTTCGGCGGTGCCCTGATACTTCTTGGCCTTGCCGAGCACGATGTCCACCTCGGCTTCGTGCTCCAGGTAGTTCAGGGTGGTGACGATGCTCCAGCGGTCCATCTGCCCCTGGTTGATCTGCTGGGTGCCGTGATAGAGCCCGGTGGTGTCACCCAGACCGATGGTGTTGGTGGTGGAAAACAGGCGGAAGTAAGGATTCGGCGCGATCACCCGATTCTGATCCAGCAGGGTGAGCTTGCCCTCCACTTCCAGCACGCGCTGGATCACGAACATCACGTCCGGACGACCCGCATCGTACTCGTCGAACACGAGCGCCACCGGATGCTGAATGGCCCAGGGCAGCAGGCCCTCCCGGAAGACCGTCACCTGCTGACCGTCCTCGATGACGATGGCGTCCTTGCCCACCAGATCGATACGGCTGATGTGGCTGTCCAGGTTGATGCGGATGCAGGGCCAGTTCAGGCGCGCCGCCACCTGCTCGATGTGAGTGGACTTACCGGTGCCGTGATAACCCTGGATCATCACCCGGCGGTTGTGTGCGAATCCGGCGAGAATCGCCAGGGTGGTGTCATGGTCGAACCGGTAATCGTCGTCCACGACCGGCACGTAGTCCGTGCGCTCGGAAAACGCCGGAACCTCGAAATCCTGGTCTATCTGGAAGACTTCCCGGACGTTGATCTTCACATCCGGCGCGAAGTCCGGCGACAGGCCGCCGTTTTCATAGCTGGTCAAGGGCTTTCCCCTACTGCAGGCAAGCGCGCTATTGTAAGGAACAACGGCTGAAACCGACAGGCGCCCGCGCGGTCGGGAAGCCGAATCCATCCGGGCGGAGGCGGCCGCCTCCGCCGTTGTGCGGGTCCCCGGCGTCCGCACGCCCCGGGGCCCTGACGGGCAGCCCCGGTCACCCCCGACGATGGCCAAAAAGTAGTCGAATTCACCAAGTCGAATAAACGATTCCGCCCCTTTCCGCGTCAAAGCCCCATCGGACGGGGGTTTGCCGGCCATCCGGACCTGGCACGGACCTTGAAACCTCCCCATCGCCGTTTGCCATGCCGGCACTCGGGAGCGTCTTTTCAAGCTCGCAGGGGTCGCGCCATTGATCGAGACATTCGCCAGACACCGGGTCGCCGCCAACCTGGCCATGATCATGATGATCCTGGTCGGGGTCTGGGCCATCAAGGTGATGCCCACCCAGCTCGACCCGCCGACGCATTTTCCCCAGGTGTTCGTCGAGGTCACCTGGGTCGGGGCCAGCGCGGAGGACCTCGAGACCCTGGTCACCGGACCCATCGAGCAGCAGCTTCGCACGCTGCCCGAGCTCAAGGAGATCAACTCCAGCACCCGTAACGGCAGCACGTTCATCAACGTCCGTTTCAACTACGACGCCGACATCAGCGTCGCCTTCGAGCAGGTCAAGCAACGGGTCGCCAACATCCGCAACCTGCCGCCGGGCATCGAGCCACCGGTGGTCAGACGCCCGACGGACGACGAGTTCATTGCCGAGCTGCTGGTCACCGGCGGCGACGACGTCGCGAGCCTGGTGCCCCTGGTGCGCCGGTTCGAGAAGGACCTGCTCGCCCGTGGCATCGGCAGCATCACCTTCGACGGTCTCCCCGCGGAGGAGATCGCCATCCAGGTCAGCGGCGAAGAGCTGCAGTCCATGAACCTCACCCTGGACGAGCTCGCCGGAGAGATCGCCCGGGTCAGCCAGAACCTGCCGGCGGGCACCGTGGGCCGCGGTCAGGATGCGCGCCAGCTCCGTGGCCTGGATCAGCGCCGCGACCCCCTCGCTTTCGAGCAGCTGCACCTGCGCTCCGGCGACCAGGTGGTGCGCCTGGGCGACATCGCCGAGGTCGAGCGCCGTCCCCAGCGCGGCGAGCCCATCGTCACCAACGGAGGGCACCCCGCGGTGAGCATGTTTCTCCGCCGACCCACGGACTCGGATGCCTACCAGGCTCACAAGATTCTCGATGCCTGGCTGTCCGAGGTCCGCCCCAACCTGCCCGACGGGGTGACGGTCACGCTCTCCGCGGACGTATGGCAGCTGCTCGGCTCCCAGCTCTCCATGGTGGTTCAGAACGGCCTCAGCGGTCTGGTGCTGGTCCTCGCCATCCTGTTCCTGTTTCTCAATGGCCGGGTCGCCTGGTGGGTGGCGGCAGGAATCCCGGTCAGCTTCATGCTGGCGCTGGCCATCTTTCATCTGGTGTTCGGATTCGGCATCAGCATCATCGCGCTCATCGGCCTGGTGATGGCGCTCGGTATCGTGGTGGACGACGCCATCGTGGTCGGCGAGGACGCCGTCACCCACTTCGACTCGGGCAAGTCGCCGCTCGATGCGGCCATCGCGGGCGCGAGCCGGATGTGGGTACCGGTGGTCACCTCCTCCATGACCACGCTCGCCGCATTCCTTCCACTGCTCATCATCGGCGGGGAAATGGGCGACGCCGTCCTGGCCCTGCCCACCGTGCTCCTCTGCGTGATCATCGCCTCCCTGGTGGAGTGCTTCCTCGTGCTGCCCGGCCACCTGACGCACAGCCTCGGCAAGGTGCGTCCACCCGAGCCCGGCGGCTGGCGCGCCCGCTTCGACCACGCGTTCTTCCACTTTCGCGACGAGCGTTTCCTGCCGCTGGTGCGCAAGGCGCTCGACTATCCCGGCGCTACCGTCTGCGCCGCGCTGGGCGCCTTCATCATGGCGGTGTCTCTGATGATTTCCGGGCACGTCGGTTTTGCCTTCGTGACCGGCTTCGACTTCGAAAGCCTGGAAGCAGACGTGGAGTTCGCGTCCTCGGCGACGGAGGCGGACAAGGCGGCGTTCCTGAGCGAGCTCGAGCACGAGCTGGTCGCCGTGAACGAGGATACCGGTTCCGCCAACCTGCTCGGCTGGATCACCAAGTACAACCTGGCCAACTTTGCCGACGAGCGCATGACCGGAGAGCAGTATGCCTCCATCCGCGCGAACTACGCGTTCGAGGAGTCGCGCACCACCTCACCGCAGAAGTTCGTCAATCGCTGGCGCGAGAAGGTGGACAAACCGCCGTTCGTCGAGCAGCTGACCATCGCCGTGGACGGGGGCCAGAACAACGGCATGCCGGACATGACTCTGGTCCTCTCCGGGGATTCCCTGGACTCGCTCAAGCAGGGCGCCGAGGAGCTGGCGGAAGCCATGGCTTCCTACCCGGGCGTCTCCAACGTGGTGGACAACCTGCCGTATGGGCGCGAGCAGATCATCTTCGAGATCACACCCCTCGGTCGCTCCCTCGGGCTCACATCCGCTGCCATCGGCGAGCAGCTGCGCGCCGCGTACAGCGGCGCCCGGGTGCAGATCTTCAACGAGAACGATGCGGAGACGGAGGTCCGGGTCATGCTCCCGGACGCGGAGCGGGACGATCTGGGACGGCTGCAGCAGTTCCCGATCCAGACGCCGGGCGGATCCTACGTGCCCCTGTCCAACGTGGCGATCCTCTACAACCGACGTGGCATCGATGTGATCCGACACACCGACGGACGCATGGCCGTCTCGGTGAGCGCGAACGTGGATCCGACCCAGGCCAACGCCATGTCGATTACCCAGAGCCTGACCAAGAACCAGCTTCCCGAAATCCTCGACCGCAACAACCTCACCTTCGGTCTGGGCGGCAAATCCCAGCAGGATCAGGTGGTGATGGCGACCATGGCGCTCGGCGGCGTGCTTACCCTGGTGCTCATCTACCTGATCCTGGCGTGGACTTTCTCGTCCTACCTCTGGCCGCTCGCGATCATGATGGCGATCCCGTTCGGCTTCACCGGTGCGGTGGTGGGCCACTGGGTGACGGGCTGGGAGGTGGGCGCCATGACCATGCTCGCTTTCTTCGCCCTGACCGGGATCGTGGTCAACGATTCCATCGTCCTGATCAGCTTTTTCAAGAAGCACGTCGAGGGCGGCGTGCCCGTGCGTGAGGCCCTGGAGCTCGCCGTGCGTTCCCGCTTCCGGGCCGTGATCCTGACCTCGCTCACCACCATCGGCGGCCTTACCCCGATGATGTTCGAGACCTCGACCCTGGCCTTCTACATGGCGCCGATCGCCGTCACCCTGTGCTTCGGCCTGGCCTTCTCCACGCTGCTGGTGCTGATCGTGGTGCCGGCTCTGATCACCCTGCTCGAGGCGGGCCACGGCCACGCGGCCCGCCGGGCAGGACAGCTTCTGCAATCGTTTCGCGCGCAGAGCGCTACCTCCCCACTCGTCACCCGGAACGGAGACAACTGATGCTCGCTCGTCTGAAATCCCTGATCGACACCCCGCGCCGCAAGCGGATTGCCGCAGGATCGGGCTTCATACTGATTGCGCTGCTCGGCAGCGTCTCCATCTTCGCGACCGGTCCCAACCCGGAGCCGGCGGTGCGGACGGAGAAGGCCTGGCCGGTGTCGGTGATCGAGGTCGCGCCGCACGACATGCAGCCTACCTTCACCGCCTACGGCCGGGTGGAGTCGAGTAACGTCACGCATCTGAAGACCGATCTGAACGCACGGGTCGCCAGCGTGCACGTGCGCGAAGGCGACTGGGTCGAGGCTGGCGACGAGCTGATCACGCTTGACGACAGCGAGCTCCAGCTCGATCTCACCGAACGGCGCGCCGATCTGGCCAAGCTCGAAGCCGACCTGAAGTCCACGCGCATCGAGCAGGAGATGGTGGAGGAAACCACCGGACACTACCGGTCCATGGAGCAGGTGGCGCAGAAGAAGCTGAAGCGCCATCAGGACCTGATGGCGAAGCGGCTGATCAGCCAGTCGCTGCTCGACGAGGTAACGGCCCAGGCCAACCAGGCGACCATCGACTACCAGGAGCACATGCGGGCGCTTGCCGACCTGCCGAACCGGCTGGCCGCGGCCCAGGCAGCCGTGGATCGGGCCCGGGCTCAGCTCGAGCGGGTGCAGCTGGACATCGACAAGACGCGGATCACCGCGCCGTTCCGTGGCCCGATCCTGTCCGTGTCCGTGGCTCCGGGCGACCGTTCGATGATCGGCGCCACCCTCGCCGATATTGCCGACGCCGATGCTTTTGAGGTGCGCCTGCAGATACCCGAGCGCTACGGCAGGCGCCTGCAGACCAATCTGGCCCGGGGGCAGACCGTGACGGCCCGCACCGAGGATGATCGGGTGGTGACGCTCTCCCGCCTGTCCGGCCAGGTGCGTCCCGGGCAATCGGCGCTCGATGCGTTCTTCGAGTTCCCGGTGGAGGCGGGTTCCGCGCACACCGCCCTCGGACGTCTGATCGAGCTGACGGTCACGCTCCCCGAGGAACCCTCCGTGGTGGCGCTGCCCGTGCAATCCCTTTACGAGAACGACCGCATCTATGCCATCGAAGACGCCGCCCACGAGGGCGACGTCCCGGCCCACGAGTACCGCCTGCAGGCGATCACCGTGGAACGGGTCGGCGAGGTGCAGAGCGAGGACGGAGAGCACCGGATACTGGTGCGCTCGCCGAAGATCACACCCGGCGCGCGGATCATCACCACCCAGCTGCCGAGAGCGATCTCCGGGCTGCTCGTGGAGCCCGCCTGAGGCCGGTCACCCTCCGTCAGGGCCGGCGCAGGGCCGCCTGCTGATCCTCCAGCGACGGCAGGCGGGCCCCGGCCAGCCTCAGAAGGAGATTCTCCAGCGAGATCCAGGCATCGCCGAGCAGCTGACCCTTGCCCTGCTGATCCACCAGCGCGCACTGGGCGAGCACCCGATCGATGGCGGCCGCGGAGCCGAGGCGTCGGATCAGCTTGTCGGCGAGGCGCCGCTTGAATGCAGGTGTGCGCCCCTCGGCGATCTGTCGCAGCTGCGTCGTCAGCGCACCGAGCACGGCGAACAGCGCCACCCCTTCCGCACGCAGCCCTCGGACCATGCGCGGCACCCGCTCGGCATCGCCGGCCAGCACCGCATCCAGAAGCTCGAAGGTATCGTAGTGGGCCGCGTCCTCCAGCATCCTGGCCAGATCCTCCACGGTCACCGGCTCAGGTAACCCCGCGAGCCGCAGCTTCTCCACCTCCTGCACGGCCGCGAGCAGATTGCCCTCCACCCGCTGGGCGAGATACGTCAGGGCATCGGGCCGGAGATCCACGCCGGCACGCTCGAGACGGCCCTTGAGCCAGCGCGGCAGCTCCGCCAGGGAAACGGGCCAGAGCTGCATGACCACGCCCGCCGCATCCAGGGCCTTGAACCACGCGGCGCTCTTCTGCCGCCCGTCGATCCGTCCGCTGCGCAGAAGCAGCAGGGTGTCCGGCGGCGGATCGGCACAGTAGGCGCGCAGCGCCTCCGAAGCGTCCCGATCGAATTTGCTGGACGGATTTCTGAGATCGAGAATCCGGCGTTCGGCGAAGAGCGACAGGCTCGCCGCTTCGCCGAGAAGCTGCTGCCAGTCGAAGCCGGCCTCCGCGTGCAGCACGGTCCGTTCGCTGAAGCCCGCGCCGCGCGCCGCGACCAGGACGGCCTCTGCAGCCTCCTCCACGAGCAGGGTCTCATCGCCTGAGAAAAAGTAGACGGGCGCGAGCTGGCCCTTGAGCTGACCGGCGAGATCCTGCGCCTTGAGCTGCATCTCTCCACGGACTCCTAGGCCGAATCCCCGTCCGCAATCACCACGGCGTTCATCCCGCGGATCAGCTGCTGAACCAGGTCACCAACCATCTCCCTTTCGAGCAGCGCCTGCTCCTGGTTGCTCGCCACCGGATTCCCACGGTCGACGCGGTAAACCCGGCTCGCTCTCAGCCAGCGCGGCGCGATCAGCTCCTTGCCGGCCTCGTCCGTCACCCGGTACTGAACGGAGAGCGTGGCTTCGTACTCCGCCGCGCGCGCCTGGGAGGTCACGGCCACGTTGCGGCGGCTGCTGCGATCATTGATGAGCTCGATGATCACGTCCGCGGCACCACTGTCGAGCACTTCCACGCCGGCGCCGGCGAGCGCCCGACCGAGCGGCTCCGCGAGCGGGTTGCGCGGGTTGGAGACGATCTTCGCCGTCTGCACGCTCCCGGCCAGATCCCAGGTGCGCA